>SKIL01000172.1 GCA_007116425.1 Bacteriovoracaceae bacterium
AACCATCTCTATTATTATGGTCTTTGGTATATTTGAAGCTGTTTCCCTACAGGCCATATTACTAGGCTTTTTTATCTGTTTTTATATAAGTATTTTTTGGTTCATACTCCAGTTTTTCACTGGAATACTTGGCTTTTGGCTAGAAGAGACCTGGATTCTTCGAGTCACTTTGCAAATGATTACACTCTTTTTATCAGGCGCGATTATCCCACTTGAGCTGTATCCAGAAAGGTTTGTGACTATTCTCAATTACACTCCTTTTCCCTATCTCACCTATTATCCAATTAAGATATTCAGTGGAGAATTTGAGCATATCTGGACATGTCTCATCATTCTGGGGTTCTGGGGGGCCGTGATTTGTCTGGTCAATAACCTAATATGGAAAAAAGGCGTGCGCCTCTACACTGCGGCGGGGATATAATATGAATAGTCTGGCCTATTACTTCAATCTCTACCGCGGTTTTATCAGTGTGAGTTTCGCTGAATCTATTGGCTTTAGAACAAGCTTTGTCCTTTTGATCCTGATGGATCTTTTTTTCTATAGCTCAACCCTCCTCACTGTGAGCTTCATCTATGACCATGTTGAAACAATTGGGCCATGGGGAAAAAATGAGTTAATGTTTTTTATCGCTTTTATGCTTGCCCTTGATCATCTTCACATGACTTTTTTAAGTGAATCTTTTTGGTATCTCTCTCGGCATATACGATTGGGGGATCTTGATTATATTTTATTAAGGCCAGCAAATAGCTTATTCAGTGTATTCTTTCGCTATATAAGGCCATCAACAATGTGCAACACTCCCATCGTTTGGGGCTTTCTCATCTACTTTGGAGTTCAAGCTGAACTTTCAATTCTCCAATGGGCGCTTGTGCCCCCCCTACTTTTAATGGCCTTCGCTCTTTTGGCGATTTTGGAGTTTATTATCGCTACTGCGATGTTCTGGATGACTGAAGGCCTAGGGATTAATTTTTTACGCATGCAGCTTCAAAGCTTAGGTCGATGGCCAGATTTTATCTACCACAGTCTTTCAAGAAAGTTTTTCTTAGTATTCATGCCTATTCTTCTAGTCGGAAGTGCTCCTATTAGGTTTCTTTATGACTACAGTGAGTGGACATATATGCTTGGAATGCTATGTGCGATAATTGTATTTTGGAAAATTCTGAACTTTATCTGGCAAAAGGCCTTAAATCAATATGAGTCTGCGTCTTCTTAAAAGTTTCGAAGATAGCGAGAGACAAAACTCTTCTTTTGTTCAATACCCTTAGACTGGACAATGCACTTTTTTGACCTTGAAAATCTGTAGCGTTTAAAAAAACGCAGCAGCTTCATTTTTCGTGAAGTCTCTTGTTTGGCGGCCAAAAAACCCGCATGAATATACTTTCTTACCTGAACGTACAATTTATCTCCCTTCCGTGGATGAAACTTTACTCAATTCAATTCCTGAATGAAATCATCCCCTGTAAAACATTGACTCGGCAAGAATTCTCAAACAAATGTGAGAAATTGTAGGCCTAGACTAGACACGGACTAGACAACTGACTCAATGAGACAAAAATATATGGGACCCATTCCATGGGCCTTATCAGGTAATATTTGAAAACCAAACTCAGTTCTTTCTATGAAGTCTACACTATGAATGAGCTCCATCATTTGATGCTTCTCATAATCGAAAATTCTTGCAAACTCGCCTTTTTTTGCCAAAAACTTCCTTACAACACCATCATTTTCAATCTCTGAAAGTGAGCAAGTTGAATACAAGATCCTGCCCCCAGGTCTTAAGGCCAACAGACCAGAACAAAGTAGGCCATACTGTCGCTGGGATAATTTTTGCGACCTTTTTTTTGACCAGTTTTCTAATTCACTTGGGCGTTTAAGTAAATGTCTTTCGCCGCTACAAGGAGCATCTATTAAAATACGATCGAAAGTTTTAGGGTATTTAATTCCAAACTTAACTCCATCGAGGCCTTTTACCTTTAAGTCGAGTCGCTGCTCATTAAGTAAATCTCCTAGACCTTCTCTAAGAACCCTTTTCAGCCGGTCTCTTCTGCCACGAGAAAGCTCATTACAAATAATCTCACCCTTAAAGTTCATATCGCTAGCTAAAACTAAACTTTTTCCTCCTGGTGCCGCACACATGTCCAGAACTAAATGCTCAGTGCGTGCTTCTAAAAATCTAGCGGCCAAAACAGAAGCAAAATCGAGATAATAAAAATCTAAATCATTCCCTTCTTGTGGTCGAATTTCAGTACAGTCAGCAAAAAACTTCTTTGCTAGTATTTCAGGTAAAAACTTTGGAAGATCAAAGTCAACGGAGCTTGGAAGGTCTTTTACATAGCGATAAATTTTTCTGTCCGCTTTCAATGCAGATTTTTTAAGCTCTTCCCATCGGCTTGAATAGAGTTCTAAGTAGTATTTTTCAAACTGCTCAGCTCCAGAAAGCTTGCTCATATCATTTCTTTTGGCCATCTATCACCATGATTTATTCAAAACATTCTCTTAAAGAAGGCTTTAAATACAAGGGTTTAACAGTATTCTACACCAAGTTCTTCGATTCTACCTAAGTTCCCTTATATAAAATTGAGTAGCATCAGTAAAAATGGCA
>SKIL01000251.1 GCA_007116425.1 Bacteriovoracaceae bacterium
GTCCATAAATATATACCTTTGATCGATATCATACCACTAAAGTATATAAAAATAAACTATTTTTATAACTGAGGTACAAGTCTACTTACACACACGCCATCAGGATAGGTCTCCAGATACCTTTTAAAATACTGGCACCTCATCCTTCCTAATCCTTTTACATAAGTAACCCGTATAACAAAGCATCTAGCTTTAAGCGACTAGCTTCTTCCTCTCCGTCATCATGGCCAGTCCTAGATATCATATTCCTTGCAAGTTTTTCTTTTCTCTGTTGATCATTTAAAAGATTTAAAGCAATTTCTAAATGTGCATCACTAGTAGTTTTTTTTATTCTTAATCCAATGAGTGCAATAGAAGACAAAACAGTGTCGTGATCAAAGTTTTCTAATATATTATCGTAATTCTCTAAGATATATTCATAAGCATCTGGATCGATACTCTCGTAGTTTGACATTATATAGTTGATATCTTGAGCATCTCTTTGCCTTGATGGGTTCTCGCCCCATGATACCAATTTTAATCCAACAAGCATTTCGGGAATTACTACTTTTACAGAAGTAGACCCTATCTTAATTTCTTTAGCACTAGCAAGGGCTTCTTTATAACCAACAACCGTCATTATTACATCATAAAATGGAGGCCAAGAAACTTCCCCTTTTTTCTCTATACCACCGAATGGAACGAGGTCAAAAGGCATTCCTTTATAATAATAACGAACTTTATTGGCTTCATTATTTAATTTTATATCTGGATTACTTTGAAATTTATCTCTCATACTCTCAAGAGTCTCCCAAGACTCCACAAGTAATCCGAAGTCAACATCTAATGTTTTTCGTAGCGACAACTTTAGTCCCGCCTCTCGAGAGATAATATCCCTGGCCCTTGCCCCAACTATGAAGAAGTCAATCCCTAAAGCTTTAAAATATGGATCTAAGCCTTTAATAATTTCCTCTAATTCAGAGTCAGTATTCATATTTCCTCATTTGATCATGCAATTTTTTCTTTATTATCTCGGCTGCTTCTTTATTTCTATCAATACCAGAGTTTAAAAGCTCACAGAGGGTCACAAAGTCAGGGACGGTGCCATCTTTGTTATTGATCTCTTCCGGCCAGAAGCATTTTTTGATTTCAATTCTCCCTTTAGGGTCTTTTTTTAATCTAAGTTTTTTTAAGATCGGAGTTATTTTATCATTGTAGGTATAAATACTAAAAATCTCGGGCGATAGGTATTGAGTTCTTATAAAAGCCGCCGCCTCTCCACTCCAATAAGAATCTATTTCTTTCATTTTTTTTGGCCAGTTTTCAGAAAAACCTTTATCCAATGGAGAAAAATACCCCAAATGATGATCACCTAGCTCAATATCTCTTAATATGATTCTTAATCTATCTATCAAGTCGTTGAAATCACCAACAAACCTTTTGCCCCCCCGTTTAATGAATACTTTCGATGCCTCTAGCTTCTTTATCGAATTATTAACACCTCCCAAAGATAGGTCCAACCTCTCGGCCAACTCCCTTTGTGTAAATTTCAATGCTTCAGGCTTTGAAATCAAGTAAAGCAATGTTTTTATATAACTCTCAGCACGAAAACCCTTCTTTTTTATAAACTTGCTCGACGGGCCAGAAGAGTTACCAGTCAGCATAAGACCTAGTGGAACAAAGACCTCTTGATCGACTTCATAAAACCCGATGCTATCCCTTTTGAGTCTATCTTTTATATTTTTGTGGATTGATGTTGCTACAAGAAATTTGATCCCATCCAACTTGGTACAATTTTCTAAAAATTTTTTAAGCTGACTCTGGTGAGTAACTTCGCCTTTTATTTCAACCACGACAGGCACAGAAAATATGCCTACCTTAATCGATAGGTAATAATCTGGGATGAAATTAACCCCTAAGTGAATGCGCTCGTATCTCTCAAGAATTTCAAAGCCCAGCTTCGACTCAAGTAAGTGATCGAATTTATAAACGTAATCTCTCTCTAATTCACTCTTCATAAATATAACTATAGCACATGTTCAATACAGACTGAACAAAATAAAAGAGTGAACACAGATCAAGTTTTCAAGCACTTAGAGTTAAAAGTTCACATAAAAAGAAAAGAGTTAAAAAACTGAACAAAATTCGCACAAACTTAGGCTTCAAGAGAGTACTGTAAACATAGGACTCCTAACATCTCATAACAAATATTTTATTAATACCGCTAAAGCACTTATCGAAGAGATTACAATAGTCCCAAGCTTTTTAGTCATCTGCTCAACTTTTAAATTAAAATCTGAACTTTGCCTATTGAGCCGAGATTCGAGGTTTGCTTCCATTGATACAAACTTTTCATTCATTTCTTTTACTTAATTAACAACTAAATCAATACGGTGGTTAACGTCCTTAAGGTCGTCACTCATTTCATACCGGATTTCATTTCGAATATCCTGAAGGTCTGCTTTTGTAGCAGCATTGTCCATAATCATGGCCATTTGACTCCTAACTCTCTACTATACCTCAACGTGTCAATCACTTCTAGTCTCCCTTAGTTCAAAAAACATAAAACCTTGGAGCACTTGAAAGCAAAAGATCTCACA
>SKIL01000302.1 GCA_007116425.1 Bacteriovoracaceae bacterium
CTCTGCTCGGTTTGGAGGTGAAGGATTATCGGACAAGCAAAGAGCAGAGCTACTCTTAGAAAAGATGCAAAATGCAACTTCCAGAAATGCCTACTTTATTTGTTTGCTATGCTTTTATTTTTCTCCTGATGAAATTTATTTTTTTGAGGGCCGTTTAGATGGTAGTATCGGGCACAAATATACGGGGGAGCACGGTTTTGGTTATGATCCCGTTTTTATTCCTGAAAAATTTACAGAATCACAGGAAACAATAGCGATGCATCCAGACTGGAAGAAGTCTCATTCCCATCGAAGTTTGGCGGCTTCACTTGCCCTAGACTTTTTTAAAAACTTTAAAAGTTGATTTACTTTTCGGCCAAGATGGCCTAAAAGATCAATTCAATCATTCAATGATTAAAGTCGGAGCGTAGCGCAGGGGTAGCGCACTTGCTTTGGGAGCAAGGGGTCGCTGGTTCAAATCCAGTCGCTCCGACCATTCATTGGAAATATCATCTGTCCCTAATGTTCAGTTCCAATACTTTCATTTGCCAGGTAGCTTAATTTTGATGGCGGGCGTAATGGTTGTTTTGTGTGGTGTGTAGTGCGCAGTTTTTAAAAACAACGAAATTCTTAGGCCTACCCGCACACAAGAGTAATTTTGCATTGCAAAATGTTGTACTTTTTCCAATTCTTGTGTGAAAGTTTTAGATGCTCCTATAGGGGCAGTGAGACATTAACAACACACACAACACGTTTCTTGGCAAAGGATTAGGCTAGTGAAACTCAAGCGACTTATTATTCAAGGCTTCAAGTCTTTTAAAGACCGTACTGTTATTAATTTCGACGATGGGATTACCGGAATTGTAGGCCCTAATGGCTGTGGTAAATCGAATATTGTTGATGCCCTCTTTTGGGTTATGGGAGAGCAGTCCGCGAAGCACCTTCGTGGGAATACCATGAAGGACGTTATTTTTTCTGGATCGTCACGCTATTCACCTGGAGCTTTTGCTGAGGCGACACTTGTCCTAGAAAACTCTGATGGAAAGCATATCCATATTGGAAATAAAGTCTGTTCACCTTCAGAGATAGAGCTAACTCGAAAGTTGTACCGCAACGGGGAGAGTGAGTATCGAATTAATGGTTCACCGGCCCGGTTGAAAGATATTCAAGAAGTCTTTATGGATACAGGTGCGGGTGCGAAATCGTATTCGATTATTGCTCAGGGAGAAATTAACCGTCTCGTTCAGGCCAAGCCAGAAGAGCGGCGAACAATGATTGAAGAAGTTGCCGGTGTGACAAAGTTTAAACTTCGTAAGCGTGAGTCATTGCGAAAAATTGAGCAGACGGAACTGAACTTAGGTCGTCTACAAGACTTAAAGGTTGAGATAGAAAAAAATCTTCGATCCCTTCAAAAACAGGCCGAAAAAGCAGAGCGGGCCAGAAGCCTGAAAGAAAAAGTTAAGCGCAACGATATTATCGTCAATGCACATAAAGTTTATGATCTCCTTAAAGGCTTTAGAGATTCAAAGACCATTTTAAATGAAAGAACTATTGAATTAGAGAGTTGGAAAGCTCAAAAAGACGAATTGGAAATCGGTCTGCAAGAGGAGCGATTTCTTAAGGATGATAAAACCGCAAAAATTGAAGAGCTACAGTCTGAATATAATGAGATATCTAAAGGACTTGCTGCAGCTGAAGAACGGTTTAATAACCTATGTCAGTCATTGACGCAAAAAGAGTCTGAAATTGAGCGCCGGCAAAAAGAAGTTGAGGACCTCCAAAGTGATCTAGAGGAGAGAACTCAGCGTCAAGAAAGCTTGCTTGAGTCTTTAAACTCGATTGAGCAGGAGTCGCAAGAAGGTGAGGACTTTAGTGCACTTGAGGAGCAGGTTGAAGCTTTAAAAGAGCAACTTGAACTTAAGACTTCTGAGCTTCAAGACTTGCGAACAGATGCCTCTGAGAAAAAAGAAGAACTTCAGGACTTAGAACAAAATATTTTCAGAAACAGCTCAAAACTAGAGGACTATGCTTCCCAATTGGAAGATATGGCGCAAGAAATAGAGTCTCTTGAAAAACAATATTCGGGTGTTTCGACAGAGCTTACAAGTGAGCGCGAAGAAGTTAATCGCCTAGAAAAAGAGCTTGAAAATTTATCCACACGAGAAAATGGGTTCAAAGCAGAGCTTGAGGAAAAACAAAAAAAATATAAAGAGCTCAATAAACTGGCCACAGAAAAGTCACGGGAGCTTATTCATAAGGAATCAAAGCTGTCATCGCTTAAAGAAGTTAATGAGGCGATGGAGGGAGCGAAAGAAGGAGCTGGAGAGTTTTTAAAGTCAAATGATGACGGTAGCTACAACTTTCTTGGAAAGTTTTTAAAGTGTGCTCCAGAGTACACTGAGGCCGTACAAGCGCTTTTGGCTCCACATACAGATGCTTTGATTTGTTTAGAGCAAGGTAAAGAGACGAGACTTTGGGAGTGGATGAATGAGAACTCGCTGCCATTCGATCTTCTTCTGACTGATACAACTGACGCTGTTGCCAATGAGGTCAAGGAAAGACTTGAGCTGAAAGGTTTTGGTGCCGTTACTTCTCTTGCTGATATTATCGAATTGCCACAAGAAGTTTCAGAATCTCTTCGTCAAAAGTTAAAAAACTTTTTATCGGGCTTTTTCATCGTTGAAAATATTAACTCAGAAACGATTGAAAAAACGGGCCCTGGAATGAGCTTTTATGCTTTGGCCGATCAATCTGGAACGAATATTGTTCGCAACTCAAGGGCCGCACTGACATTTTCTCGCAGCTCTGACAGTGAAGCTCAGGGAGTTATTGCTCGAAATAACTTGATTGAAACTTTGAGCTCAGAAATTTCTGAGCTTAAGCAAGAAGTTACACAATTAGAAAGCGATGTTGAGCAAACCGAGGCGAACCTTGAGTCTGCAAAAACAGAGTGGGATGAGTTAAGAAATACGATTTCGGATTTGCGAGCTGATTTTGCTGCGAAAAAATCAACCCTCGATTCTAAAGTTAAAAATTTAACTACAGGCAGTGATAGGCTTGAGATCCTAAAGCGTCGTCACTCAGAGATTTCAAAATCTAGACTCGACTTACTTGAAGCAGAAGAGAAGCTCTCGGAGCAAAAAATTGAAATTCAAGGAGCTCTGGAGATTATATCTGAGCGACTAGAAAATAGTGAGTCTGAGTGTGAAGATCTTAAGGCCCAATATGAAGGAGAGCGCGACGAACTTGTTCAACTTCAGGTCAATGCGAAGTCTTATACCCAAAGACTTGAAAGTGCTCAGTCCCAAGTTGAAGATATTGAAAAGCAGATTCAAAAAATAAACGAGCGAATCACTTCTCAGAATGAACTGATTGAAAACTATCGTGAAGAAATTGAAAAGATCAATGAAGAGTTAGAAGTTCTCGAGGCAAAAAACCAAGAGACGGTTTCTACCTTGCAAGATAGAGAAAGTGTACTCAGTGACCTTAAGGATGATTTGGCACAAATTCTTATTGGGATGCAGGAACGTGAAGATGAAGTTAAAAAGCTTTCTTCCCAAACTTCTAAGGCCGAGAAGGAAATTATTGAGAATGAGTCAAAACTAGAGCGATTTGTCGATGAAGAGGCAGACTTAACTCGCAATATTTTTGAAAAATATAGAATCGACTTACGTATGGCGATTGCTGCATTTCTCGAAATGGAGAGTGAAGAGTTAACAGATCTTCAGTCTTTGGATGAAATGTACATTATGGAAACGGAAAATGGCCCGATTCGAATTGAAGCCGAAAACTATGAATTCCATCGCCGTTATGGGCAAGACCTGAAAGACTGTGAATTAAAGTTGCGCAATTATAAGCAAGAGTTTAATCGCCTTGGTGAGATTAATTGGCAGGCGATAGAAGACTATGAAAGGCAAAAATTGCGTTATGACTTCCTTCATACGCAAGAGTCGGAATTAAAGCAATCGCTTGAGGATCTTCGATTGGCGATTGATCATATCGATGAAAAATCTAAAGAACGCTTTAAAATTGCATTTGACGAGGTTAATCAGCGGTTTGAAAAAGTTTTCCCAATTATTTTTGGTGGTGGAAATGCAGCGCTTAAAGTCGTTGGTGATATAAACGATGCAGAATGTGGAGTAGATATTATTGCTCAGCCACCAGGCAAGAAGATGCAAAATATTAATCTCATGTCAGGTGGAGAGAAGGCCCTTACGGCCGTCAGTCTTATCTTTTCAATTTTCTTAGTTAAGCCTTCACCATTTTGTTTACTCGATGAGGTTGATGCTCCATTAGATGACGCTAACGTTGGACGCTTTAATGAGCTATTGAGAGAAATGAGTCATGATTCTCAATTTATCTTGATTACACATAATAAGAAAACGATGGAGCTCAATGACACGCTTTATGGTGTGACGATGCAAGAAGCTGGTGTATCTAAGGCCGTTTCTGTTCAGCTGCATTAAGGAGAAGATATGCTAAAACTCTTTGCTTCACTATTTGCCGCTTACTTTATAACAGCTGAAGCATCGAGTACTTATCTTCCATCAGGCTTTCGTGTTGAAGTCGTTCAGGAGTATGAAAGTGCTTTGCCTGGTGGCGAGAAGCGAAGCAGTGAAGGCCATATTTTATATTCATATCCTGGGCAAATTCGTTTTGAATTAAAAACTCCTGACCATATAGTTTTTGTCAGTGATGGTGAGTCGACTTGGTATTATACGGCCCCAGCAATTGAAGGTCAGCCAGGGGAGTTGAATATATCTGAAGCTGGTAACAGTGGACTTTCACGTTTTTTTGATGCTCTTACACATGGTCTTAATTCTAATGAGTCTTATCAAGTTGAGAAAAATGATAAAAGAGCGACCTTGGTCTTTGAAGAGTCGATGGCCCAACAATTGGATATTCGCTCTGCTATTCTCGAGTTTTCTGATAATGAAAAAAGATTTCAGCATATAACTCAGGTCTCTCTGACATATTTAGATGGGCATCAAACAGACTTGAAATTCAAAAATATGCGGCCACTTGGCCAGATTGATGATGTAAAAAGGCGCGACTTTTTTCGATTTGTGCCACCTGAGAATACGCGAGTTAATCGGATCTAATCGTATTTTTAATATGAGTCTAAAAAATCAAGGTTACTTGTTTTTTCAACTTCATCTGTAAATTGGGAATAGATTAAATAGTTTCGCAGAATATGTTGAATATACCCACGGGTTTCACGGTAGGGAATATTTTCGATAAATTCTAATTTGTCTCCCTTAAAGCGAGTATCAATCCAGTGTCGAACGGGCCTTTCGCCGGCATTATATGCGGGGACATAAAAAACAAATATACTTTCAAATTGATCTTGAAGTTCTTTTAAAAGGGCCGCTCCCATCATGATATTTGTATTGAGTTCATAAAGATCTGTGTAATCTGAGTATGGGATTCGATATTTTTGAGAAAGAGTTGTCGCTCTTTCAGGAATTAATTGCATGGCCCCAAATGCATCTGCCCAGCTTCTGGCCTGATGATTAAATGCAGATTCCTGGCGAATGATACTAAGAATTAAAGCGCGAGATACGCCAAAAGTTTCAGATGCGGCGTTAACTTCTTTTTTCCATGGAGTTGGGTAGAGGGCCTTGAGGTAGCGATCCCTTTGTCTAGTGTCGTTAGTGTCAATAACACGATAGAAAAGTCGAATAGCTTGCTGAAAATCTTCAGAACGATAGTGATACACTAACCTGTCTTTTGGGTTTAAATCAACGGTGCTCAAGTATTCTTTTGCGACTTCTTTAAGTCCAAAAAAGAAGAGCCACTCAAGAGCAGAGTCTCTTTTTTTGAGTTTGAGCTCCTGAGTGAGGCTTGGTAGAGGTTTTCTAAGCAGTTTTGAAGCGAGAACACCGTAGTAGTTAAGCGGTGAAGTTTGTCTCGCCATATTCAATGAGTGCTCATAATAGTCTTGATGTCCAAGATTACGATATATTTGAGAGCTCCAAAAATAGAATCTTGAAAGAGCATAAGATGAAAGCTCTTCTTTAATTGAAGGAAGTATATTTTGAATGAAGTTGAGAGTCACTTCATGAGATTCTTGATTTGTATAATGTTCCCAGAAATAAGACCAATAGATATCAGAAAGTAGCGACTGATCTTCGATCTGAAAGGAAATCGCTGAAGTGAGAAGCTCAAGTGATTTTTCTGTAGCACCCAATTCTTTGTGCATGAGGGCCATAAGCCATTTCAGTTTTGCGCGTTGGTCATCAGATAATAAAGACCGATTTTGACCTAAGAACTGATTTGTTTGAGAAATGGCCAATTCGGTTTCATTACGAGTCCAAATTGCTCTTAGCGCGGCTTCATTTCTATTAAACCATTCCGTTCGTATTTTGTCGTCTGTTGGATTGGCCATATAACTTTTTGTCACGAAGTGTGAAATTTTTTGAGTCTTCTCGGTGAAGCGGCCCATCTCTCTTTGTAACCGATAGGATTCAGCAACTCTCTGGTGGGCCCTTAGGCGGTCTTTGAAGTCAAAAGAGCTATCCTCAATGATCGTTTGGTAAAGCTCTCTAGCGCGATTAAAATCTCTCGCCCGTTCAAAGTCTCTAGCGATGTCATATATGTTTTTGCTCGTGATCTCAGTTTCAAATCTGGGAGCGACCTTAATAAGTTTTTTATGTAGGGAAGTAGCGAGAGTCTCGAGGCTTTCAAGCCTGTCAGGGTTTTCATTATAGCTCAAAAATTTTTCATAGA
Organism: Bacteriovoracaceae bacterium; assembly: GCA_007116425.1. GTDB lineage: Bacteria > Bdellovibrionota > Bacteriovoracia > Bacteriovoracales > Bacteriovoracaceae > SKIL01. The sequence continues at coordinate 6,709 of SKIL01000302.1, forward strand.
GATCAATAGTGTCAATGAGTTCTAATACTTTTTCTTCTCTCGTCTCAATAAATGGAGTTCCCTTCAGAGTGATTTTCATTTGAGTCAAAATGTCGTTGAAAGGGTGTCGGTTGAAGCGTTGAAAGAGATGGTAGTGGAGCAATTCGGGAGAGTTCTTTATCAATTCTTGAAGTTTTTTATTGTAATACTGTGTCGCCTCAGGACTCATTACTCCATCGGCGAATTCTCTTGATTGGCAGTACAAAAGCTCGACCTGTATCAGTTCATAAAGAGGGAAGTCATTGGCCTTGAGTTGCCCCCATGCATGGCAGGCATGATTGAGGTTTTGTGGTGTTGAATCTTTATTGAATTGAGCGATCTTGACACCGTATTTGGCCCATATCTCGGCCTTGTTGCGAGGGCCTGTTAAGCTTAACTCGCTTAGCTCCGGGGGAGTTGGGAACCTGGCACAGCTGACAAAAACAATGATCAGAGCAAGGCCAAAAATACTCCGAGATATAAATTGTAAACTCACTCTTAACTCCTCGAAAACTCGTACTAAATAAGTATCAAACTCTTGAAAAAAATACAAACTCTTTGCGAATCGTCATAACTGTGAGAAATAGTTTTGCGATAAGGAGATAACTCAGTGAAAACTCAAGTTTTAGATCAAAAAAAGTTTACGACAAAAAATATTCATTTTACTTCATTAGGCTGTTCAAAAAACCTCGTCGACTCAGAGGTGATGTTAGGCCATCTCGGGTTGGCCGGCTTTAAAGTCACGCCTAGACCTGATGATGCTGAGGTCATTATTATTAACACCTGTTCATTTATTGAGGCCTCTAAAAAAGAATCGATCGATACCATTCTTGAAATGGCCGACTATAAAGACCCATCGCTGGGAAATTGTCAGGCCCTTGTTGTTTCAGGCTGTATGGCCCAGCGATACAGTGAGCAACTCGAGGCAGAGCTTCCTGAAGTTGATCTTATTATTGGAACAGGAGAATACAATCGGATAACGCCACTTCTCAAGGCATTTGAAGAGGGAAAACTTGAAGCTAAGTCTCACGTTGAGATTCCAAAGTTTATACATACTGAATTTGATCCACGTATTAATACATCTCCGTTTTACACGGCCTGGCTTAAAATCTCAGAGGGATGTAATCGCAATTGCACTTTTTGTATTATCCCGACATTGCGTGGACGATTGCGATCGCGCTCGGTCGAGTCACTTGTGGCCGAGGCGCAAAAACTGTCAGAGAGTGGGGTGCGTGAACTCAATCTCGTGTCACAAGATTTATCTGATTATGGAAGTGATCTCGATGAGAACAATAAACTCTTTCAATTGCTAGGTGGCCTTGAGGAAGTTGAGGGAGTCGATTGGATTCGACTGTTTTACTTCTACCCTGATGAATTAACCGACGAAGTTATCGCAAAAATGGCCACTTCTCAAAAAATCTGTCGCTATTTAGATATGCCGGTACAGCATTTTTCTTCTAGCGTTCTCAAGCGCATGAATCGAAAAATTACAGGAGAAAAAATTCTTGAGCGTGTTTTAAAGTTGCGTGTAGAGATTCCTGGAATTGTTCTGAGAACTTCGATTATTGTTGGCTTTCCCGGTGAAACGGAGGAAGACTTTGAAACACTTTTAGAGGGTGTGAAGAAGGCGCGTTTTAATCATTTGGGAATTTTTCGCTACTCTGACGAAGAGGGAACGCCCGCTTTTAGATTAAAAGACAAGGTTGCTCAAGAGGTGATTGAGGAGCGTTTTGACCGTCTTCACGAAGTTCAAAAAGAAATTGCTCGTGAGCTTAACCAAGCGTTTCTTGGTCAAACAATAGAAGTACTGATCGAAGGGGAGCATGAAGAGACAGAACTTCTCATTCAAGGTCGTCACTTTGGTCAGGCCCCAGATATTGACGGTAAAGTCATTATTAATGACCTCGATGGAAAGCAGGTTCAAATCGGTGACCTCATAAAAGTAGAGATCACCGATGTGTTAGATTATGACTTGATTGGTCGAGTTATTTAGATTTTATCTTCTGGAAATAAGGGATTAATATTAATCGGTGGTGAGAACATCAATCCGAGATCGTCTACTAGACCTTCTTCATCATTACACGAGCCACCAATGGTGGGATCGGTAATATCTGGCATTGGGAATTCGAGTAAAGGATTGCCAGCAAAACTGTCTAAAAATGTATTTGTGTCTGATCGATCTACGTAATTGATCCCATGGAGAATGTCATTTATACCATCAACAGGTCCTAGAGGGTTTCCGACTTGGTCAGGGAAGGCCATATCTAGTGGGTCCGCAGTAGAAAATTCTGAAACCCACTGTCTGACATGCAGTCTGATTCTGGCCATTCGATCACCAAAGCTATTAAAGCAACTGTATACGTAAAAAGGTGAGGTTCCACTTTTGAAGTGAGTGGGATAATCTCTCATCGAGTTCGGTAAATTTCGAAAGTACGTATTTATACTATCATTATTTATGGTGAAACCTTGATCATCGCCAGAACAACTTAAGTCACGATAATAACTAGCTATAGCAAGATTGGTTAAGTGACCCATACTGCTAGGCGAGTTGTATTCAATCGACCTGGTGAGTTCGGCCGAGCTGACAGGGTTTTCACCATAGGCTCCGCTTCTTAATCTTTCATAGGAAAATAAAGAGATGGTGCTGGGGTGAGCAGACGCAAGGCACTGTCTTCGGTCACCTCCACAAAAAACATCAATCGTATCGAGTTCAACGTCACAGGTACCAAACTCATTTAGGTTGGAGTCATAGCCATCAAGAGGTTCACATATGACTCGAGGGTTTCCACATTCTGTGACGGGTGTGTTGTGGTTATGGGTTGCCTCTGAATACCAAATACCAGTTGGGTTGGCGAGACATTGATTATAGTTAAATGCGGCACACTCTTCGGGCGTCACTCCAGAGCAGTCTCCACATGAGCCAACATTACGGATGCAGCTACTTACATTGCTAACGTCTACTAATGCTCCGGCACCATCTCTACACTCGAAGTCGTAATAGGTATAATCCTCAACGGAAATAGTATACTCACTTTCCTCACAGTTCGGGCCATCTTCAATATTTGAAAAATTTGCTCCTCCGCTA
>SKIL01000329.1 GCA_007116425.1 Bacteriovoracaceae bacterium
TTATTTTTTATCTTCTTATAGGTCCAGACTTGTAAGTCTTTGCTTCTTTAGTTTTTTATTTTATTCCTTTTTTAGCTTTAAGTTATTCTTACTTCTCTTTGGATTAATTATTTATAGTTATTTTGTGGCGTTTAAGCTTCGAAAACTTGGTTATCTGGGGCCGTTTGTTCTTATTCCCTTTGTTTTAGTTCCTTTTTTTATTTTCAAATTGACTTCTGGGTTTGAGGGATTGGCCAACTTTGGCGTTCACCATATTGTATTTCCCCTGGGCTTGTCCTTTTATACATTTCAAATTGTCGGTTATCTTTTGGATGTCTACAGGGAGAGAATTGAACCCATAAGGTCTTTTTCAAAATTTTTTCTGTTTACAACATTTTTTCCTCAACTTGTTGCTGGGCCAATTGAAAGGGCCGAAAATATACTGCCACAAATTGAAGATTTAAAATTAGGGCCGCAAGACTTCGAAATTGGTTTCTTATATTTATTGCAAGGGATTTTGAAAAAATTTCTGATTGCGAATGCTATATTTGTTATTGTTGTTCCCATTTTTAGTAATCCGTCTAATTTTAATGTTTTAACTCTTTTACTTGGTATTTATCTAGCAAGACTATTTATTTTTTATGACTTCTCTGGTTATACCGACATGGCCATGGGAAGTGCTCGGCTCTTTGGAGTTAAGCTCACTAATAATTTTAACCGGCCTTTTCAAGCGAGAAGTCTCAGTGAGTTTTGGAGACGTTGGCATATAACTCTTTCATCATGGATACGTGATTATATTTACTTCCCAATGATACTTACACCTTTAGCGAAATTAGGTTTAGGTGCAACTGTTATTCTGACCTTTCTACTTTTAGGTATGTGGCATGATTTTACGCTAAATTTCGTTGCTTATGGTCTATGTCAAGGCATTATAATTGTGATGTCTTTATATACTCAAAATCTACGCAAAAAAATTTCAAGTTTTTTCCGCTTAGAAGGTACAAAGTTTTTAGAGGTTTATCAGAAATTATTTACATTCTTTATATCTGTAGGGCTACCGACAGTCTTTTTTGCATCATCTTCCTTTAAAGACTCATTATATATTTATGCCAGTCTAATTGGTCTGTCTGAAATTACTCCAAATACTCTGGGAATTTTTGACATTACCGAGCTTGAAAGTCTGATTAAAATCTTTTGTTTCGTTGTCGTTTTTGAGATTTATCAATCTCGATATTATGATTTAGAAGATTTACTTGGCAGTCTAAAGAGGTCTCTTTTTTTAAGAGTATCTTTCTATATTGTTATGCTCTCTGTTATTTTCTATTATGGAACTTATATTGAAGGAGCTAAATTTCTTTATTATGCCTTTTAAGTCAAATAGGACGATTTGTTATGGATAAAAAATTTGAAGTTAAGCTTCACTCCTTGTTTGAAGAAATTCTTGGTTTTTCAATTTCTGAGGAACAGTTTTATACATTAAATATGGAAAATTCTGCCGAATGGGACTCTTTAAGCCACGTGAAGCTGATTATGCGTCTTCAGAGTGATTTTGGATTTAAATTGTCTATGGCCAACCTAGACAAATGCAAAAGTGTTGAAGGTATTATTCAGTTGGCAAGAAAATGAGGCAAAGGAGCGATAAACAAATTTGTCTAAAGTTGCCTAAAATGGAGTTTTTTAGCTTTGTTTTTGATTTTATTAAATAACTTGTTTCAAATTCTTTTTGTTGTTAAAATTTATGTTCTAAAACATAAAATAGGAGTTTGGTTTTGAGAAACTTATCAAAAATACTCGGTTTCGGTTCTATATTAACTTTATTGTGGTCTGTGAATTGTTTTGCAGACAGTGCAGAAGGAAAGTCCAAGTACCAAATAAATTGGTTACTTGCTCATGATCCGATCTCTTTATTTGAAGAAGCAGCTCAATTGTTTGCTGACAGAGTTTACACTGAGACGGATGGTCAAGTTCGAGTAAATGTTGTAACAAACAAGCAAGACTTGGCACCTTCTCGAGTTATCTCTATGGTTCAAAGTGGTGAGTACGAGATGACTCAGACATACACAGTCAGCCTTGGTGAGCTTCATCATGATCTTTGGGCCCTCGATCTTCCTTTTATTTTCGAAAATCATGAACACGCCGAGAGAGTTCTTGATGGTGAGATTGGGGCAAGACTTTTGGCCGGGCTAAGTTCATCTGGCCTAGAGGGACTTACATTTACATATAGTGGTGGATTTAGAGTGATTCCTTCTACCGGGCATAAAATTGAAAAATTAGAAGATTTCAAGGGGATAAAGGTCCGAACGACTCGAAGTCCTGTCGCTAATGCTTTTTTTGAGTTCGTTGGAGCAGAGCCTATTGTTGCGGGACTTAAAGAGGGTACTCTACTGCAAAAAAATGGTCTCGTGAATGGGGGTGAAACGACATATCCTCGCTTTTATTCTTTAGGGCAGAATGAAGTTTCAGCGGTGATTAATGATACGAAGCATAGCTTGTTTCTAACCTCAATCGTCGTGAATCAAAGTTTCTTTCAAAGTCTACCTGAGGAATACCAGGAAGTGGTTAGGGCCGCAGCTATTGAGGCCGGTGTCCTTGAGCGCCAAATATCAATAGAGGATGGAATTCGTACACGAAAACAAGCTGAAGAAGAAGGAATTAAGGTTGTAGATATCTCAGATTCTGAGGTTGAAAGAATTAAAAAAGAAATTCTCCCGCTCTATGAGGAAAGATTTTATCCTATGTTTGGTGATTTAATCGATCAGATTAAGAATGAAAGGTACTCAATAACTACTGATAAAGTCGTGAGTCAAAACTAGTTTAAGGTGTAAGGAATATAATCATGCCGGTGTCTCGGAGACATACGTTTGGCATTAAACAATGCTTGAAGTCTGAGAGTGGCGCCGGTTTGGTTACAGTTATGATGGTTTCCGCTATCATGATCTCCGTTTTTCTAGGAACAGTCTATGTTGACTCAGAAAGGAAAAAAATTGGCCGATCTGAATTAGTGTCCTCTAGAGTTTCTGAAATGTTTGAGCTGATTTCTTACTTAATGTCGGATGTTAATGTTTGTAATCAAAATTTTTCAGGAGTTTCAGATGGAGGCGCCCCATTGGGAAATCGCATTGTTTCCATAGGAGGGGCGACTCTTATTAATTTAGGTGGTGGCGCAGTTACAGATATTGAGCGGGCGTATGATGGTGTGCGATTGCACGACGTAAGAGTAAATCTTGCCGACTCTACATTAAGATTGACCTTTCAACGTTTGGGGGCGGGACAAGGAGGCCAACTCTATGGTGCAGAGTTTGTAGTTAAAGATCTTCATATGAAATACGGAATAGCTGGTGGAAATGTTAACCGCTGCTACTCTGACAGTTCTGAGATTGTTGCTGATTTCTGTGAGACGTATTTGGGAGGGAGTTTTAGTGATAGCCGTTGCCGTAATTTAAACCTCTCTGGTAATTTAAATATTTTGGCCCATGGTGGAAGCCCAGGAACTCTTAGTGGAGGAGGTTCGGGGGTATTTTCGAATGCCTTTGCTCAAACCAGTTTTACGAGAAATAGTGCCGCGACTGTATCTGTAAATGCTTCTGGAACACTGGGAGCGAATTTTATTAACCTTCCTAATCATCAACTTTCGGCCGGCGGAAATCTTATGGTTAACACGACGATAGACCCAACAGTTAATGTTCATTCTAATGGAGTTTTAAGGATTTGGGGAACTTCAAGAACGAGAACCTCAAGTATGGTTCCAACTGGGTCGGGTCCCTGTCAGGGTGTTGTTGATAGTGGTATGTTTGACTGCTCGGGTGGTTTTCCTTCGGGCTATGGCCCGTAGAGTCGAGTCATGCGAGGTGGTGGTATTTGGGTGGATAATTTGATCTTATTAATGAATAAAATTGTAAGATTCAAAGGTCGGTTACCGCCTCAGCGTGGTTTCTCTCTTCTTGAATTGATGGTCGCTGCTGGGCTAATGGGATTTATTTATTATGCTGTGAGCTCTACTCTAGCTGAGCTTGCTAAGTTGCGAGTTAGAGAATTTAATAATTTTGTCATTACTCAAATAAGACAAGATGTTGTGAGGGCAATTTCGGATGCAAATTCATGTACAGAAACTTTTGGGGGAGCGAATGTCAGTGGCGGTGCAGTCACCTCAATTCAATTTTTTCGCCCTTCAACTGGAGATATAATAGATATTGTATCTGTGAATGATAGATTTAATAATGATTTTGTTGAATTAGAATCGATTGAATTACAAAACTTTAGTCAGTCTGGACCAGTTATCCAAGGGGTTGCAACTGGAGTTGTTCAAGTCGTCCTTAAGTTTAATGTTGTTCGTCGTTTTGGTGTGGGGGGGGCCGATGATCTTTTTCTGTCGGTTCCAATGGCGGCATCTGTCGATAACTCAACCAGCACTATTTTAGGTTGCACGGAGTCTGGTGTCGCTATTGCTTCAGAGATTTGTGACTCTTTGGGAGGAACACTCAACCCTTCTGTTTCATGTAGTAATCTTCATATTTTTGGATCTGTCTCGAGTGACTCATCTGTTTCCGCTGGAGACTTGATTACAGGGACTGTTGATGCACTAAACACTTCTAGTATGAGTAGTATTATGGCCAGTACTGTGAACTTACATCAGAACTATTCTCCTCCTGCCGTTGCTCCCAATAGTTTTTTAAATGGTCTGCAGACAAATGCAAGTGTGACCACGGCCCGGCTTACCGCTTCTCAACGTATTGTTGGTGGCGAGGTTCGGGCGACTCAATTTTGCCGCTCAGGTGTGTGTACAAATTTTCCTTCAGAGTCTTGTGCTAGCGGTTATATGTCAGGTCTGACGGCTCAGGGAAATGTGCAATGTGCTTCATGGCCAGCAAGGGAGACGATCGTTAATGATGTTTGCCTCTAACTTAAAAGCCGAAAATGGCTACTCTTTAATTGAAATCATTATTTCCGCCGCACTTCTCGCGGGGCTCAGTCTTGTTTTTATGAGCGTGAGTAACTTGTCTCAGAGTTCGACGTTTCATGAGGAGAAAGTGAGGGCGATTAATGGCTTGAGTAGTAGACTCGATTTTGTATTAAATCATGCGGCTTCATGTCGAGCATCTTTTAGTGGTTTAAATGTTGGCGCGAACCCAACAATTAATCAAATTGGTCTCTCAACAGATGGCTCAACTATAAATGAGGTTGTTTTAACATCTCTTGCTCCTGCAAATAGATATGATGAGAACCTCGAAAATACTTCACGTGCGATAGTCGAAGTCCAGGAAATTTCTTTGACCAGCTTTATCCCTACCTTTGGCCCTAATATGGGGGTTGGTACTGTTTCGGTTGATTATGCCGGCATTAAGGATGGTATGTCCGTAAGAAGAAATTATCATATGGTTTTTGAGACGAGTGCAGCGGGCATAGTTGAAAATTGTTACACTCGCAATGAGGCGGCATTGAACGCATTTTGTTCCTCTCTTGGAGGTAGTTATGTCTATGTTGGGACAGAAAGGCGATGTATTGATTTGAGTCTGAACGGTCCTCTCTCTGTAGCAGGAAATATCTCTGTGGGTCTTGGTGCAGGGACAGCAACTTTTCAAAATGATTTGGTTTTAAGTCAAAATCTTGGAAATAATACTACTGTGAATGTTGATGATGGCATGAGTGTTGTCGGCAATATTTCAGTTGCCAATAGAATTAATGCCTATTCGACAAATATTTCGGGTGTTGTTAATTATAATAATGCGCTTAATTTTACCGGAAGCTTATCAGCATCGGGAGGTCAAATTCATTTCACTAATAAATCTTGTGGTACCTTCGCCGACCCAGACATTGTAGGGGGGAGTGCAAGCCAGATGTTAGTTGGGGTAACTGCCGCTGGAGCTCCTGTTTGCCAATCGTATAATGTCGATCCAATAATAGTAATAAACTTGATTCCCTGTGGCGGCGGTGGCGGCGGTGGCGGCGGTAAAGGCGGCGGAAAGTAAATTCCAAAATTTTTAGTATAAAATCTTGGCGAAAATACAATGAGCGAACTTAAGAATTACTGAATGAAAAATAGACAATAGGGGGTAAGGTTTGAAAAATTTAAAAAGATTAATGAGTGCTTTCTCCATTCTTATGTGCTTTTTTTCTACAAGTTCTTTTGCGACTAATGGAGATGGCCCGAAGTATAAGATAAATTGGCTTTTGGCCCATGATCCAATCGAATTATTCGAAGAAGCGGCTCAATTCTTTGCAGATAAGGTCTTCAAGGAGACAAATGGGCAAGTCCTTGTCAATGTTGTCTCGAATCATAAAGGTTATTCGCATACTCAAGTTATTTCAATGGTCCAAGGAGGTCATTATGAGATGACGCAAACTTATACTGTGGGCCTTGGAGAGGTTTACAATGATCTATGGGTACTTGATCTTCCCTATATTTTTGATGGGCATGAACATGCGGAAAGAGTATTAAACGGCGAGGTCGGTCAGAAACTTTTGGCAGGTTTGAGTAATCATGGACTAGAGGGCCTAACATTTACCTATAGCGGTGGCTTTAGAGTTATTCCTTCATCTGGAAAGACTCTTGAAAAGTTAGAAGATTTTAAAGGTTTTAGAGTGAGGACAGGACAAAGCCCTGTTGCTAAAATATTCTTTGAGTTTCTTGGAGCGGTACCTGTAGTTTCTCCCGCTGGTTGGGGAGCATTACAAGCAAGAGGACTTATCAATGGAGCCGAAACGACTTACCCTCGTTTCTATACAACTGAACAAAGCAATCTTTCTAAAGTTATTAATGACACAAAACATAGTTTGTTTTTGACTTCTATTGTTGTGAATCAAGATTTTTTTAATAAATTACCTCTCGAGTTTCAGAACATTATTCGCAGTGCTGCAATTGAAGCAGGTGTTTTAGAACGGCAGGCTTCGATTGATGATGGAGAACGAGTTCGTAATAAAGCGAAGGCCGAGGGGATTCAAATTGTAGAGCTCCCTGAGAGTGAAATTGAGCGAATTAAGAAAGAAATCCGCCCCCTTTATAAAGAAAGGTTTTATCCAATGTTTGGAGATCTTATTGACCAAATAATAAAGGAAAGATATTCAGTTGATAAGAATGATAAAGAAGTTGTCACTTTTAACTAGTTGAAAATGATAGTTTAGAATTACTGTGGGATTTTTGTGAATATAGAGAATAACTTTGATTAAATTTAAAGTTAATTTTTAAATTATGATAAACATATTGATATGCGCACGAATTTGGAAAAAGTTTCTTAACTCACTTTGTTCATGGCCACTTTTATACATTTTTCCTTATATTTATGCTTTTTCTTGTTCTCTGAGAAGTGAATTTAATCTAATTAAGTTGATAAGGTCGTATGTAGGAAATTCTACCCTATGAAAGTTGATAAACCGATAGCCCTGCTTATATATGGTCTTTCTGGCTCGGGGAAGACAACATTGGCAAAAGCAATTACGGAAGACCTCAAACTTTTAGGTGTTAATTGTCATCATCTCGATGGTGATGATTTGAGATCTTATGTGCCATGGGTAGGATATTCTGTTCAGGAACGATTAGACAGTGCAAGATTAAAAGCTAGTCATATAAAAGTGCTTCTTGAATCTGGTGTTAGCTCTATATGCTCTTTTACACTTTCGATGCATGAGCAAAGACAGATAATTAAGGATGCTTGTAGTGGTTTTAAAGTCATCGAATGTTTTATTGATTGCCCTCTTGAGGTATGTGAAAAGAGAGATCCAAAAGGTCTGTATGCTAAAAGGCGTAAAGAGGAGGTTTTGAACGTTGTAGGTATAGATTTCCCTTTTGAAAAACCAAATCAGGCTGAAATTACAATTTCTCCAAGTGAGGAATCTCACGTATGTGCTAAAAATAAGGTGATTGAATATTTAAAGACTTCTGGGGTGATAGTCCCTTCTTTCAAAAGTAAAAGCTTTAATTTTAAGAAAGGCTTTCTTGCGGGCAGATTTCAACCGTTTCATAGAGAGCATTTAAGGTTTGCTTTGATGGCGTTAAAGGAGTGTTCTCATCTCCTTATTGGTGTAACTCAGCCCTTCCCCGGGGTTTTATCTGAGGGAGGGGGAGAGCGTGAATTCAAAAAATCAAATCCACTTCCTTATTGGCTTAGGGCCGAGATAATAGAAAGTTGCTTAGTCGATAGTGGTGTTGAGAAGACTCGATTTTCTATTATTCCCGCTCCTCTTATATCCCATGTATTGTCGGAAATTATTTCTCAAGATGTAGTTATTTTTAACTCGGTTGTAGAGGAGTGGAATAAGAAAAAAGAGGATATTTTTTCTGCGACACAAAGAAAGGTTGTAACTTTAAATCCTGGCCCTAAGACTATTTCAGGTCAAGAAATAAGAGAGAAAATTTTAAATCGTGATGACTCTTGGGAAAGTGATGTGCCTAAAATTGTGTTTGACCACTTTAGAAAAGAAATTGTTCAGCGTGTTTTATGCTCTTGAGAAGTATAGAGTGAGTATTTAGGTGTTTACTTTTTTCTTTTTTATTAAGTCCAGATAGATCGGAGAAATCTCTCTACAAAGGTTGACTGAGTTCTCTATTTGTTCAATTGTTCTCTTAATTTCTTTTTCTGATGTATCGTAGGCCAGGGAGATTCGAACTGATCCAATTGTGACTTCTGGTGGTAGGCCCATGGCCTTTAGAACATGGGAGTGATTAAAATTTTGAGAAGAGCAAGCAGACCCTGTTGAAACCTCTATTTTGTTTTTATTTAAGTTTGCAACGATTGCATCTCCTTCTGTATAAAAAAAACAGATATTGGAAGTCGTAGGAAGACGTTCTGAGTTCACTCCACTTACGGCGAGGTTTTTTAACCTTCTGAGTATCTCTTTTTCTAGATAATCTCGGAGTTGTTTTGTTTTAGAGTAATCAAAGAAGCCTTGAGATGCGATTTCACAAGCCTTTCCAAGGGCCACTATCCCAGGAACGTTGAGGGTGCCTGGTCGAATCCCATACTCTTGCGATCCACCATAGATTATTGGAAGAATTTTGTTAGGATTTTTGATAAATAGCGCTCCAACACCTTTAAATGAGTGGATCTTGTGACCAGACAAGGATAGAGAGTCGAGTCCTAGCTTTTGTACATCAATACTCAACTTTCCAACTGTTTGCGCTGCATCTGTGTGAAAAAAAATATCATTTCCATTTAATATTTCTCTAATTTCGCTTAGCGGTTGAATAACACCTGTTTCATTGTTTGCATGCATGACAGATATGAAATTAGTTTGGTGTTGTGAAATCAGAGATTTTAGCTCATTAAGATCAATAACTCCGTCGGGTGTAATATTTAAATATTGCACTTTAAATCCAAGAGAACTCAATCTTTTGGATGTTTCAAGTACAGAGGGGTGCTCAAACTTTGGTATAATAATGTTTCCACTCTTACGGCCCATCGAGAGAGCATGACCGATAAGTGCGATATTATTCGACTCAGTTGCACCGCTTGTGAATATAATTTGTTCAGGATCACAATTGATAAGATTGGCAACTTGTTGCCTTGCTTTTGAGGTGGCCTTGTGTGCAATAAGTCCTTGATTGTTAGGGCTGGATGGGTTTCCCCACATCTTATGAAAGTAAGGTAGTGCCTCTTCAAGAATCTCTTGAGCTACTCTTGTCGTTGCATTATTGTCAAGGTATATAGTCATATTATCTTGTACATTTTAAAGAGATCTTTTTCAAAAAAATCTGATAACTTAAGGTAATTATTTTTAACGATATACCTCTCGAAGATATCATCCTTGTAGCGATCAAAAATATTTAGGCACTTTTTATACTCATCAATATTTATATATCTTTCAA
>SKIL01000285.1 GCA_007116425.1 Bacteriovoracaceae bacterium
TAAATCAATCATAAACACCGTGAGGATTATTAGTATGAGTTCAAATAACGTTTATATTGTTCACGCCAAAAGAACACCAATTGGTAAACTTGGCGGTTCACTGGCACATGTCAGACCAGATGACATGATGGCCTCACTTATTCGCAACTACATATCAGAAATCAATTTTGACACAAAAGAAATAGAGGATGTCATAGTTGGATGTGCCAACCAGGCCGGAGAAGACAATCGCAATATTGCAAGAATGGCAGGTCTATTGGGCGGACTCCCCTACGAAGTTCCAGGTGTTACATTAAATCGACTATGTGCCTCTTCTCTTGATGCAGTCTTGGATGCTTTTGCTCGCATCAAATCAGGTCTCAATGACTGTCTTTTAGTTGGCGGAGTAGAGAGCATGACAAGAGGACCATTTGTTATGTCAAAGCCTTCATCTGCTTTCGGCAGAGACTCTCAAATGCATGACACTACATTTGGATGGAGGTTTCCCAATAAAAAAATGGAAGAGATGTTTCCTCTACTAGGAATGGGAGAGACTGCTGAAGAGGTGGCCCAAAAATTAAAAATTAATCGTGAAGATCAAGATAGTTTTGCTCTAAACTCACACCAAAAGGCCGTCGCTGCTTGGGAGAATGGTGCTTTTAAAAATGAGGTTCTTCCTATTGAGATCAAAATGCGAAAACAAACTCTTTTAGTTGAAAAAGACGAAGGGCCTAGGGCCGATACAACTCTCGAGAAGCTTTCAAACTTACGAGCAGTTTTTAGAAAAGATGGAAGTGTAACTGCAGGAAACTCATCAATGATGAATGATGGCGCTGCTTTATTGGCCATTGTTAGTGAAGAGTTTTTAAAACGACATAACCTATCTCCGATTTTACGAATTGAGTCAGGAGCGGCAAGGGGTATTCACCCAAGCATCATGGGGCTTGGGCCTGTGGAATCAACAAAAAAACTTCTCGCAAAAACAGGAAGAAGAATTCAAGAATTCGATGTCATCGAATTAAATGAGGCCTTCGCGGCCCAGAGCTTAGGCTGTATTCGCGAAATGGACATTGATCCCACAAAAGTTAACCTAAATGGTGGGGCCATTTCACTAGGACACCCTCTTGGATGTTCTGGGGCGAGAATCGTGACAACCATGACCCACCTCATGCTAAGAAATAAGCAGCTTAAACGAGGACTGGCATCAATGTGTGTCGGTGTAGGTCAAGGTGTTTCCGTGTCTTTTGAGAACTGTCAGTAATGAGTTATAAATACCTAGTTAGTGCTTGCCTGGCCGGCGTAAAATGTCGCTACGACTGTGCACACAAAGCACATGAAAAAGTTGTCGACCTGGTTGAATCAGGTGAAGCACTCGCAGTTTGCCCAGAGGAAATGGGAGGACTCCCTACTCCACGTCCCTCAGCAGAAGTTCAAGCAGAAAATGGAAAAGTCCTTACGAATGAAGGTCAGGACGTTTCAACTCTCTATGAAGAAGGCGCACAAAAGGCCTTTGAGCTAATAGAAAAGCACAAAATTAAGCATGTGATACTCAAATCAAAGTCTCCGATGTGTGGCGAAGGCGAAATCTACGATGGGAGTTTTACCGGCAAACTCACAAAAGGCGATGGGATTTTGGTTCAAAAAATTCGTAAACAAAAAAACATTAAAATTGATAAGATCTAGAGTTTCCAATAAGTTATAATTGTCCACAGTTTGTCTCGTCAAACAAATGAATCTTTTCCAAACATGAGCTAGATCAATTTAAAATCGGTTAAAATAGTGTTATATTACGCACGACTTTTTAGGAACAAATAACAAAGGAAATATAAATGGATCAGAAAGCGAACAGAAGAAGGTTTTTTAAATTAGGAATGGTTGCACTTGCTTCAGCTCCTTTTCTAAAAATTGGAAAAGTATTTGCTGACGGTGATACTTGTAAAGTCACAAAGCCAACTGACGAAGCTGTTCTCAACAGAATGGTTAAAGAAGATGACCCTGCTGCTAAAAGACTAGACTATATTGAGGTTGCTACAGACAGTAAGCATCCAAACTTTAAGCCAGGTGAGCTTTGTAAAAACTGCCGATTTTATCGTCACCAACAAGAAAAAGATGGTTGGGCCCCATGTACAATGCTTGCCAACCGTTACGTAACAGCTTGTGGCTGGTGTCGATCTTACCAACCAATGCCATCGTAAAAAAACAAAAAAACCCCCTATTCAGGGGGTTATTTTTTAACTCCACTCAGTTGAGTTCTCTTTAATTACCCAATGAGACCAAGAGCATTTTGTCCATCAGCATTGGCCTGGGCCAAGACAGAAGTACCAGCAGACTGTAAAATCTGAAGCTTCGCTCTATTTGCAGTTTCTGCAGCGTAGTCAGTATCTCTGATACGAGAGTTTGCAGCTTCCTGATTCTCAGTTGAAATCTGGAGATTTTGAATTGTTGATGTCAAGCGATTTTGAATAGCACCAAGCTCAGCACGCTGGCCTGAAACATTCTGAATCGCATCATCTAGTGTTTCAAGAGACTCTCTTGCCCCTTCTTGAGAGCTAACGTCAAGATTAGCAATACCTAAGCTCGCAAGTGAAGCATTTGTAACCTCTGCATTATATGAAATTCTATCTTCAAACGAATCATTATGAATCCCAATTTGAAGGTCGTACTGAGAACCAGAACCATCTAGAAGTGACTTCCCGTTGAACTCAGTTACCTGAGCGATTCTTTGAATCTCTTCTTTTAAGTTTTGATACTCCATATTAGAGAATTGTCTCTCAGCCTCTCCGATAGTGTCAGAGGCCGTCTGAACAGAAAGTTCTCTAAGCCTTGTAAGAATGTTTGAAACCTCATTCAGACCACCTTCAGCAGTTTGAATCATCGAGATCCCATCGTTAGCGTTACGCTCGGCCTGTCTCGTACTTGCAATCTGAGATTTTAACTTTTCGCTAATAGCGAGCCCTGCAGCATCATCAGCAGCACGATTAATTCGGCTTCCTGAAGAAAGCTTTGCAAGTGAGTTACTCATGTCATTTGTGTTGTTTCCGAGAGCTCGTTGAGCAGCAATAGAATTGACATTAGTGTTAATACGAAAACCCATTGGTTCCTCCTTGGTCTTTGTGCTCCTTGATGGAACTCAATCCCCTAACCTTGAGGATCAATAAGCTTCCTGCTTGAATTGATTTATTTCTTTGAACAAGTCATCCTGTTCAAGTACCTTCTCGGAAGCTCAAAATAGGTCTTGAGGAAAAAAATACTTTTTTAACAGTTTTTGCCAATTGGCCGACCTTCACTATCGGTCATCTAGTAGTGATGAGGTCATTAAAGATGGATTAAAGATGGATAATTTCAGGAAAAGAGTAAAAGAAAATTCAATAGCGAACCCTTAAGCCTCCTCCTGTATACCAAGATGAGCTTTCAGATCGACCGAGATATTCTTTTTCGTAATTTAGCATAAGTTCAACACGTCTACCTTGAAAAGGATAATTTGTACGTGGCCTTGTAAAACTATGATCAACCTGTGCACTAAAGCTTGGATTAGCGCCTCCAGGAACCCAACCACTGGTCTTTTCAAAAACAGGTGCTTGATAGCTTGTGATAATCTTAGTCTGACCTAAGTCACTATCGATTCCCAGACCAATCCGCGCAGAGCCCGTGTTTCCATACTCTCTTAAGGCCAACGTTGTGCCCATCAGTAAGGAAAGCTGGTCATTTAAAACAGCTTTGGCGTCAACGCTTGCAACTGTCACGTTATCTGTAAAAACAAAATCACCACCCAGCATAGCGCTTAAATTTTTAAATCCAAGTGTTCGCTGTTGATAGAGAACCCCCTCAGCAGAGAAATTCTCACCCTTTAATAAATTTGCTCGAACGCCATAATCAACTACAGCATCAGCATCACCAGTGATGCTTTTTCGATTCCCCTCTAGGTGAGTATCCTCAAGCGTAGAGTGAACTCCCATTACGGCGAGTCGAGCACTCACAAAGGGTTCAATCATAAAACTCACTCCCTCGCTTTCGACAAGGGCAATCGGCGTATAAAACTCTTGCTGAACGTTCATATAAAGCTGGTTTAAACTGTACTTTCTTGTCCGATCATTCACGAATTGTGGTTGCTCTATACTTCGATTGACATACGAAACTCCCGCTCTACCTCTTCGTCCAACGCGCAAGCTCGAATGATCACTTTCAGAGCAGTCCCCCCAGCGAATATAGGTTGCAACACCAACTATCGTGTCACCACTAGAAAGATTCCCAACAAAAAGATTTCCATGCAACTTGCCATTATCAACACCAACTGAGGCCAAGCGATAAGTATTATCGCGAACAAAGGGATCAAAGTCATGAGTGCTGCCACCGGTTACTTCATTTAAAAGGACGCCCATTTCACTTGGGAGGCTTCCCAACATTTCTCCATCAGGAGACCAGATACGATAAGTGATTCCCACATCTGGTGCACTAGTGGTATGATCTAGGGCGGAAACTCCACGATTCCAATCATCCTCTGAAATTTCCCCATAATTTAGCTTATACACATGTGATGGATTATCTGGGTCTGTGGCCAAAAGAGTTGCATGGTAATTACCAGGAATGGCGTATGTTACAACATGAACATTGTCTTTATTTCCCATAGACTGCATAAGTTGCGCCAAACAAAGATGCATATCTCGACAAACTCCAATCCCTTTATTACTCGCTAGACCAGATAAAATATCCTCACAGCTAACTTCATCAGTAGCAAAGATACCTTGGGCCTCTCGCTCATAATCATAGTTTTGGAGCATTTGAGCACCGAGTTTAGACACAAATTGTATCTGTCGATCAAAACTCATTAACTCTCCAGCTTCATTCATAATCGCGTCTCTATCATCAGGACTGGCATTAATAACTCTTTTACGAAGAAGGCCATCAAAAACTTCTTCGGACAAAGTAGCGTCTAAAGCTCCACCACTTATCGATCCGTTTTCCATAATATAAGTATGGGCCTCAACTAATCCCATATCTTGAGTTTCGAAAGCTAAGCGATCAACAGTTGATAAAACCTCCGCTTCAAAAGAAGAACTTGAAAATGGCCGTCTTTTAAACTGATTTGCTCCCATAGGACTCTTAGCTGTAAAGTTAAAACGAAATCTTCTCTGACCGGGAAGTCTCGGACCGCATGGATCCTTGAGATTAATATGCGAATCTTCATGAAGGTAAAAATCAGGGTCGCAGTCAGGGTCATAACTGCGTAAACGCTCAATCTCATCGCGTGTATATTGTAATCTTGCAAGCTCCAACATGAGATCGGCCTGCTCTGTAGAGTTTAAAGTAAACTCTCCCTCATAACCTGACTGGACTTGAAGAATACCCTCAATATCGTCTGAGAGATATAGAACGGAATCAAAATCTTCCAATGAAGCTCCCTGAGCATACAAGAGAAAAGAAAAAGAAAAATAAAGATAAGCAAATAAGGCCATAACTGGCCTATCGGTTAAAAATTAAAAATTATTTACATAGAGCTATTCTAAAGACTGAACTTTAAGCGCCTCTTTGAGTTTTTTAATAAGTTTTAAATCAAAATTCCCCAACTGATTTATTGAAATTTCTTCTAAGGCCTCCTTATAAGTCATTCCATGAAAAGTCACTTGACGATCAAAGCAAGCACAAAGTCCTAATATTCCTTGTTCGAGGGAGAGCTTCGTCAGCTTTTGAGGAAAGCCCTCACCTGAAATCATTTCCTCATGGGTATAAACTAATTCTAAAATCTGACGATTCACATACTCCTTTCCTTGTAAAATATCGCGACTAACCTCAGGGTGTGTTGCAAACACCTTCCACTCATCATGCGCAATATCTTGCCGTTTTTTAAAAAAAGTTTCACGGGCATTCTCAGGAAGTTTTATCATGCCAACATCCATTAAAAGGGCAGCAACACTTAGATCCTGAACGGTCTTATCGGGTAAGCCTAGATATTCTGCCAAACAAGATGTCAAAGAAGCAACATTGAGAGCGTGCTGAATAATTGGTTCGGCCTTTGAGTCACGAACGCGCTTCATAAACAAACCTAAAACATCCGTTTTCTTCCCAACAATCTTGACAATTCCTTCCGCCGCTTTTTCTAAAAGTAAAAAGACTTGATGACTCTCAGGGTCTTCATACATGTCTTCAACACCAGAAGAAGCGATAGAAACAGCAACTTCCGCCTTCTCATTTGGAGACTGTTCGTTATCAGACATTGCCTGATTCAGTCTAGCATCCAAAAACTCCTGATACTTCTCTTCATGCTCTGAATTAATGAAAAGCCGACGAACACGCTTTTTTTTCAAATTATCAATTCTATCCTGTGAAATATCATCACCATTTCGAATATAAAGAAGATATTTTTCACCGACTTGTATATAAGCATCGAAAAATAATGGTGTATTGGGATACAAAGTTCGAAGACGAATAGGAATATACGACATAAACACACCAGTAAAGAAACTAATAAATACTTGAATTATTATGATGGCCAAATGAGAAAAAAGATAGTGGGAAAGACGTGAAAAATATTAATAACAGAAGAAAAAATCCGATAAGAATACATGTCTTCGCTCAAACCTCTCATATTTCTTCACCCTCTATCAAAGTCTCTAAAGGAGCTATGGGAAATAGTTCAAGAAAATAGTGAAGCATTTGGAGTTGAACCTTATGAGCTAGATGCCCTGGCAGAGATAGACCAATTAGTACCGACACTCGGGCCTAGCGTTATTTTAAGTTCTTCTCCAAAAAAATGTGCATACACAGTAAAAAATCACAGGAAAGTCATAACTAATGACCATACAAAAATTCTCATCGTATCAAGTAAAAACGTACCAAGAAAAGTACAATTAAAACTAGATAAATTCGGTCTGAATAATATTATCGTTGAACCAGTATCACAAAAAAACCTTCAATATAAAGTGTCTCTACTTTTAAAATCAATAAAAGTTGATAAAGAAGAAGAAACAGAGAAAACATTCAAGAATGAAGCCGAGAAAAATGAAAATCATGAACAAAGACTGGAAAAAGGCGTCAAAAATGAAGAAGAAAATAATAATGAAATCGACAACGAGCGTAAGGAAGAAAAAGTAGACCCAGAAAACTTTCTAGAAGACTTCAAAAATATGAGGGCCAAAGAAGCAGACAAAAAAGCAGAAGAAAGAGTTGAGAAAGATGATGATGAAGAAGAAATCAGTTACGAAGAAGCGATCTCGAGAGAAAATGACTTAAAATTTGAAGATCTTGGTGGAGATCTCTACGAGCAAATGAAACACGATCGAAAGCTTAAAGATTATGAAGAGGACCTCTACTCAAATAAAAAGAAAAGTAAAAATGACTCAAGAGATGATCACAGCTTAGCCAATGGCCAGCAGGATGAAAGTGAAAAATCCAATAGGAGTAAAGGTAAACCAGAAAGTCTTTCATCCCATATGGAAGGAAAAAACCTTAATGATGAAAATAGATCAGGACATTATAAGGGTGACGTTCACAATGAAGCAAAGAGCGACAAAGAAAAGCAAGAAAACAAAAGCGAAGCAGATCGCTACAAGAATCTAGAAGGAAAAATATCAAAAATTAACAAAGAAAACGAGGAAGAAAAAAACAAAGAGAAAAAAAACGCACCTCAAAATGAAAATGAGCAACGAGAAAAAAATCGAGAAGAAGAAGGGGATGAGTCCAAAGAAAAAAAACGTTCCCCCGAAAATCAGAGTGAAAATAAAAAAGAAGACTCCAAAAGTAATCAAGGCGATAGATTGGACGGCCATTTAAAGGGTGGAGCTACATCCTCAAATAAAGAAGAAGAGGATTCAAAAAGAAAAACAGATCAAAATAAAATAGATGGTCACTTAAAGGGTGCAAATGAGACCACAGGACAAGAAGAGCAAGACAAGGAATCAAATAAAAATGGCACGAAAGAACAACTCAAAGACCTAGAAGGAAGTACCTCATCTTCTCAACATGGAGAAGATAAAGAAAATAAGAAAAGGCCTGAATCCGATTTAGAGGAATCAGAAAAATCAAAACAAACAAAAACAAAAAAAGAAGAAGATGCTAAGGAAAAAGATAGTGAAAAACAAATTGATTTAGAATCTAATCAGAAAGAAAAAGAGATCTCTTCGAAAGAGGAACAATCAGACGAACCCAAAAGAACGAAAAACAAGGCCGACCAATTACAAAAATATTACAATCAAAAGAACAATGATGATGTAGAAGATAAAAATGAAAAAAATAAAAAACCTTCATCCCCTATTGAGCAAGAAAAGAAAGAAAATAAAAGAGAGCATTCGTCTGAGAGTGAAGACAAAAAGCAAAACAAGCACGCTCAAAACAATGAAAAAATTCAAAAATATTATGGCCTAGAATCTGAAAATGAGAAAGACAGAGAGGAAGGAAATAAGGGTGACTTTAAAAGTGACCATCTAGAAAAATATTATGGTACAAAACAAAATAATCAAGACGAGCAAGACCGGCCATCAAATAAGAGAGAAGAAAAACCACGCCCTAATGAAGATGAAATCATTGACAATGAGAAAAAAGAATTAGGTGTTGAAAGGTCAGAGGACGAATCATCCTCAGACTTAGATGACATATACTCAAAGAAAGATAAAAAAAGTGGTTATGACTTTGAGGTAGACGACACCCGAAAAGACAAAAAAACTCCACATTACGAAAGTGAAAAAATTGAACAGGACGACCCACAATATACGAACGACGAAGAAACGAAAAGCAGTGATGGGTATTCCAGCTCTTCTGACGATGACAAAAAAAATCAAGATGCAACACTTGAAGGTCATGACAAAAAGCAATCTGGTGGGTTCGACTTAGATTATAAAAAACTAAAGGCCGAATTTCATGGAGATATTCCGCCAGAGGCACAAGAAGAAATCGAGAAAGCTCAGGAAAGAAAGGCCAAGGAACTTAATAGGCCCATAACAGAAAAAGAAAAAGAGCAAATACAAGAAAGTCTTATAACAGAGAGTGAAGATGTTGATCACTTGAAGTTAATTAACTCAAATAATATTACTAAAGAAGATCCTCCCACCAAAAACTATAAATTAAGCTCACTGCCTGAAATTATAGAAATAACTGAATCGTACTTGAACTTAATAGAAGAATCTTATGACTCAATCCCTGAATTACTCTATAAAGAAATCAAGGACAAATATAAAGTTGAGTCATTGATATTTATCAAATATGATCAAAAAAAGTTTTCACCTTCAGTTGTCTTCTCTTCTCAGCAAGAAGATGAGACCAGCAAGCTCATTAAAAACTATATGCAAAAGTGGGAAAAGACTGTTAGGCCCTCTCTAGGGCCAATATCTGAGTTTGATTCTTTAAATAAATGTGACTATATTTTTCCATTTTACGACGGTGCAAGGCCTTTGGGTCTACTCGTCGCAATTATTAAAATGAATAAGGATGAGCTAGACCAAGAAGTAGAATTAAGTGAGATAGAGGTAATCTTGGAGACATCTCGAGGATACTTTGAAGCTCTTATAGAAGAAGCAGAGAAAAGCAAAGAAAAAAATAGCGGAGTTTTAAGTAAACTCTTTAATCGAAATAAAAAATCGGCCTAAACTATGAATGCACATGGAAGAAGCTTTATTCACATCCTCTATAAATATATATCGAATAAAAATATATTTCCTTTTCACTTATTTATATATAACCCAAAAAGTGGAAAATATCATGTCTTCTTAGAGGCAAACACTCCACTCTGTAGTGAAAAGTCCAAGGATTTAAAGAAGTTTTTATTGAAAAAGGGTTCTCTCGCAATTGATATCAATCAAA
>SKIL01000277.1 GCA_007116425.1 Bacteriovoracaceae bacterium
ACTTCTTACAGATCTTCTTCTTCTCTTCTGGGTTCTTTTCCTTTGCTATATCCGCTTGAAATCTTTCTTTGATTTGATCAATATCACTTACTGTAAGTCCGTTACTTTGTTCACTTTTCATTATATTTTATAAACTACTTGATTTTTTCTTTTGTAATGTATAGTAGTGTCATTTTACTCTAAAAGTAAATAAAATGCAAATAAAAAATAAGTAATAATCTTGTTTTAATACGACAAAACCTCTACAAAAAGTAAAGGTTTTTTCTGCGCAGGCGATGGGATTCGAACCCACGATCTCCTCCGTGACAGGGAGGCGCTTTAAGCCGGACTAAGCTACGCCTGCAAAATATAATATTTTAAGATACTGTGTGCCAGGGGTGGGATTCGAACCCACGACCTACGGCTTATGAGTCCGTCGCTCTAACCAACTGAGCTACCACGCCGATGAATCATTATAGTGTAGAGGCACAATAATGACTTGTCATATGACTGTCAATATTGAACTCTCATTTTACACATTTTATTGCTTTATTCGCTTTGGTTTGGAATTTTATTTTTATGTTTAAAGGTTCGAAAATAAAAAAAATTTTAAAATCTCCTCAGTCTAGGCCTTTTAAACGATGGCTTGATCACATTGAGGACTTTATGGAGCGCTATGGGCTTTTTCCTTCTAATGGTAAGGGAGTTGTCGCCTTTTCGGGGGGAGTTGATTCAACGGCGTTAGGTGTCATGTTACTTGCCCTTGCTTACAGGGGACGCTTTAATCATCTAAGGTTTGTATGGATCGATCATGGTATGCGCGATCAAGATATCATGTCCAAAGAAAAGAAATTCATCTTAGAGTCTTTGGAAGACTTAGAGCAGATTGTGAATTCTACATACTCGGAGATTTCCTTTAGCGAGAACAAATTTAAATTTGATTTTAATTTAGAGGAAGTCGCTAATCGTCCTAGTGATAATAATATTGAAATGTATTTGAGAGGAGAGAGGTATCAAATCCTCCAGCAACATTGTGATGCAATGGGTGCGAACTGTCTTCTGTATACAGGCCACCACATTGATGACAGTTTTGAATGGTACCTATTGCAACTATCAAAGAGCTCCTCTCTTGAGAAATCTCTTGGAATCCCCTGTTTGAGGGGGCAGATTGCTAGGCCGCTTATGGCCTATTCAAAAAAGCAATTGGAATCTTTTTTGAGGCTTATGAATATTACAGCAGTAGAGGACCACACTAACCAAAATATACATTTTGAAAGAAACTGGGTTCGTCATCAGTTGGCCGCCATTTGGATGCAAAAATATCCGCATGTTTTGAAAAATTACTGCTCTCAAATGAATCGCTTAAACTCACTTTTAATTTCTAATCAGAGTGGGTTTGATAAACAGTTAAATCAAATTTTCTCGATTCAAAAAGTTAATTGGAAGGATGGAGCATTTATTGCTTATTTGCGAGATAAGGAGATATTTAAAAATTCAGTAAAGAGAGAAGAGTTAAGAGATGTTCTTAGAAAAGTTATTATAAGACTATCCAAAAATGATCGTGGAAAGCTTCGGCAGTCATTGGAACAGTTTTTAGGAATGGGGCAGTCGCGTAAGTTTGGGCCTGTAACTTTTAGCGGTGGAGTTATTGGCCATTGGTCGGGCGGACATATTGTCTGTCTGATGTCATCAGAGGCCAATCTAAACCGTCTAGAAGAACTTAAACGCTTGGATGAGAATTTACATTCAAGTCTCGAGGCAGATGAAGAGTCATTTTTGAGACAAATGAAAAGATTAAATAAAAATAAATTTCTAAAGATTCTTGAAGGTTCGCAGATTCCTGAGGGTTGTATATTTCCTTTTCCAATTTTTGCTAAAATGTCTAATAAAAAGGCAAAAATGATTCCCCAGCGTGGTTATTCTCTCCCGAAAACTTATGGCCAGCTGCGGCAAAGGCCAGATTTAGGTATTATTTGCTGGGGAGATTTGGGAGAGCTTCGAGTTCGTTGGTCTAAATTGTCGGCCAAACAAAAGTCCTACCTGTTGGAAAATACTGTTTTTTATCTTCCAAATGTTTTAAATTAGTGAAAACTTACGTAACTTTGTTACTTATTTTAAAATGTGTTTTGAACTCGACTGTTCAACACTTGGATATTCATTTAAAATGACTATCTGGCCCTAAAGATTGGGCATTATATTTTAAACGCTAATTTTATATTTTCAGGGATGGTTAATGAAACCTCAGCAAAAAACCTTAACCTTATGGATTGTCGTTATTTTAATGACGGCATTAATAGCCAAAGTTGCCACTGAAGGTCAGCGCGGCCAACGTGAAATCACTTATCCTCAATTTGTGGCAGAAGTAGAGGCGGGCAGAGTTCTCGAAGTGACCTTTCAAGGTGATGATAAAATTATGGGACGCTACGTGGACGGCTATCCAGAACCTGGGGCCAGTCGCAATTTCTCACTTGTTGGTCCAACTGGCGAGCAGAGTTATAGATTACTTGAACAGCAAGGGATTATTCCCAACTATAAGGCCGAAGAGCGACCAACCTTTTTTATGAGTCTACTCATAAATTGGGGGCCAATGATTTTGCTTATTGCAATTTTCTACTTTTTCCTGAGACAAATTCAGGCCGGTGGCGGAAAAGCAATGAGCTTTGGAAAATCTAAGGCAAAAATGCTTACGAGCAACGATAAGAAAGTTCTTTTTACTGATGTCTCTGGAGTAGAGGAAGCTAAAGAAGAATTAATGGAAGTAGTAGACTTCCTAAAGGACCCAAAAAAATATACCTCGCTTGGTGGAAAAATTCCAAAGGGAGTTATTCTTGTCGGACCTCCAGGAACAGGGAAAACTCTTCTTGCTCGTGCTGTTGCTGGTGAAGCAGATGTTCCATTTTTTAGTATTTCAGGCTCTGACTTTGTTGAAATGTTTGTTGGTGTCGGTGCTTCGCGAGTGAGGGATCTTTTTGAACAAGGAAAGAAACACGCTCCATGTATCATCTTTATTGATGAGATCGATGCTGTTGGACGGCATCGTGGCGCTGGAATGGGAGGCGGACACGACGAGAGGGAACAAACTCTTAACCAGCTACTTGTTGAAATGGATGGCTTTGAATCAAATGAAGGTGTTATTTTAATTGCAGCAACAAACCGAATTGATGTATTGGATCCTGCTTTATTAAGACCTGGCCGATTTGATAGAAGAGTTATGGTTGGTGCCCCCGATGTAAGAGGGCGATTAGGAATTTTAAAAGTTCACACAAAAAAGACGCCTTTGGCCGATAAAGTTGATCTAGAAGTCATTGCTAAAGGGACTCCAGGTTTTACTGGTGCGGATTTGGCCAACTTGGTTAATGAAGCCGCTTTGAATGCTGCTCGGAAAAATAAGAAACACTTAGACAACTCTGATTTTGAGATGGCCAAGGATAAAGTTTTGATGGGGCCTGAGAGAAAGTCGATGGTTATTTCTGACAAAGAAAAACTTGTCACTGCCTATCACGAAGCAGGTCATACTCTTGTGGGGATTAACCTACCTCATACTGATCCCATCCATAAGGTCAGTATCATGCCACGGGGTGGGGCACTTGGTGTAACTCAGACGCTACCAGATGAAGAAATGCTCAATTTAACTCGCGAGAGGGCAGAAAATTTTATTGCTTTCTTAATGGGTGGGCGAATTGCTGAAGAAATTACTTTTGGGGAAATCACCTCAGGGGCTTCAAACGATATCGAAAGGGCCACACAGTTGGCCTATAATATGGTTTGTAATTGGGGAATGAGTAAGCGCCTAGGGCCTAGAAAATTTCATAAGTCAGGCAATATGATGCAGCCAGGATCAGACTCTACTGATTACTCAGAATCTACGGCGAATGAAATTGATCAAGAGATTAAAGATATTATTCAAAAAAATTATGAGATTGCGACCAAAATACTTGAAGAGAACAAGGAAGCCTTAAAGCGTGTTTCTGAAGGTCTTATTGCTTGGGAAACACTCGATATTCATCAAGTCAACGCTTTGATTGAAGGCAAGGATATAGGGGTTCCATTAGTTGAACCTCAAGGTTCGTCTGGTGGAGGTAGTAGCTCTGGACCGACTGAAAATGAGTCGGAGAGTTCAACAAAGGCCAAGGCCAGCGGTGATGCAGATAATTCTGACAAAACGAAAAAAAATTCTTCAAAGGGTGATGACCCTGTAACTGTTTAAGATACAGAGCTTTCCATGACTTTAAATAATATTAAGATAATGGGAGTGATTAATATCACTCCCGACTCTTTTTCTGATGCTGGAAAAATGATTTCTAGTGAGAAGGTCTTAATTGGTAAAATTAAAGCGTGGAAAAACTTAGGTGTTAATCACTTTGATATTGGAGCACAGAGCACTGCTCCAACTTCAACCCCTTGTTCGGCATCTGAGGAGTGGTCACGACTTGAGAAGTATTTTCTGCCTCATATTGATTTGTTTGACCCAAAAGATACTCTGTCGTTTGACACATTTAGATGCTCAACAATGAGAAAAGTATTACAGTTTTTGGAAGAGAATGAAAAAAAACAGGTAAACTTGATCTTTAATGATGTTTCTGGAAAGCTTGATACGGACGTCTTAGACCTTTTAAGTGACTTTCCAAGTTTGAAATATGTCTATTCTCACAACCTTTGTTCTAGTCGAGAACTTACACACGATCATATGAGTTTCGCTCGCGATTATTCACAAGAAGGAATGATTCTCACTGATGTTATCGAGTATTTTCAGTCAGCGCAAAACTTGCTTATAACTGAAGGTTTAATTAATCGTGTCTTTTTTGATCCCTGCTTTGGATTTTCTAAAAATTATCTAGATAATATTTTCTTACTTAAAAATATTGAGCAAATTTTCAGATCTTTTCCTAAGCAAGCTTGGCTTGTCGGTATTTCTAAAAAAAGTTTTTTGCAACAACTACAGCCAGATATTCTTGATAAGGCATCTAAGCAAGATTCATCAGAATACCTACACTCAATACTTCTGGCGCAAATTTTACTCAAGTGGCAAGCTCACGTAAAGCTGATGCCTTTTTATAATCAAAGTTCAACTCCAAAATTATTACTTCGAGTCCACGAGCCACTTGTCGCCCACAATAGCACTCTTTTTGTCAGTCAATTTGCAATAAAGTAGGGGACTGTCTGTTATGAAACATAAATTGCACTTAAATGTTGAGTATCCGAGAGAGATGGCCTATTTTTTGGCCGATATTTTTGATATCAACTGTCAATCTAGCAGTGCACAGCAGGACTCTTACGCTTTTGCTCTTGATGGTGTAAGTTTTGTTCTTCATCAGACCAAGCCTGGGCAATCAAGAACGCAGGGTGTTGTGATTGAGGTCTCATATTCGCTTTTTTTGGATGGCGCTGATGAGAATGAGCAAATGAAAGAAACACTTCTTGATCAGTTGCACAAGAAGATTGAATTTATTCTTTATTCAAAGCGTAGTGAGTATCCTGCGGACTTTATAAAACTTCATTTAGATCAAAAATATGGGCTTAAAGGCCCAAAACCCTCTCGTTTAAGTCTCATATTGGGCGATCACCTGATTTTTCTCTTTGCATAGCGTTACCCTTCGTTTGTAAAAGTAAGAAGTTGTAAGTTGCCATGTAATTTTTACTTGGTTTTAATGCTTGAGACCGAAAAAGTCGGATTTCGGATCAAACAAAGGGATAGGAACTATGAAAAAATTACGGATGATGACCATTTGCTTGACAGTAGTTTTTACTGGAGCATTGTTCAGTTCGCCACAGAAGGCGGAAGCTAGAGACCTAAAAGTCATTTATGGGGAAGACTCGAGATTGGATCTAAAGGACACAGTTAATCCTCTCCATTATGAGTTGGCGCAATCAACTGCGGCCATGATTCCAAACGGTAGCTTGAATTATGATGGGGATATGGTTGAAATCAATGGAAGCTTGCTTCGAAGTCGTGGGATTTGCGAAGGTGAGCGTTTTGACGACCAAATCACTGCTGCCAACTGTTCAGGTTTCTTAGTTGCTCCTGACCTATTAGTTACTGCTGGCCACTGTGTAAGAACGCAAAGAGACTGCGACAATTCTTCATGGGTATTTGGCTTCGGAATTGATGTAGATACAAATTATAATCCTGGAGATACAACATTTGATGTTCCTGCTTCAAATGTCTATAGATGTGCTGAAGTTGTTGAGTCTGAGCTTTCTCGGATTAATCAAGCAGATCATGCTCTTCTTCGTTTAGAGAGAGTTGTAGACGATCGTGAGCCCTTACAGTTTAGAACGGAAGGTAAGGTTGAAGATAGAACAAACCTTGTTGTTATTGGTCACCCTACAGGCCTACCAACAAAAGTTGCGGCCGGTGCTTGGGTAAGACAAAATAGCAATAGAGTATTTTTTCAAGCAAACCTTGATACATTCGGTGGTAACTCAGGTTCGGCAGTGTTTGACATGGAAACAGGTCTAGTTGAAGGGATCCTCGTTAGAGGTGAGCAGGACTATGTTTTTGATAGTGAGCGTGGCTGTAGAGTACCAAAGGTATGTACTGAAGAAGGCTGTAGAGGTGAGGATGTAACGAGAATCACCAATATTGAGGCCTTAATGTCGCAAAGATAATTCGCAATCTACAACTGGCGCCCCTTATAAGGGCGCTTTTTGTAAGACCGTCGCTTCCATGGAGGGAAGCTTCTTTCAATCCCTCCAGATCTCATATTGGCACCATTAGCAAAATCAAAATGTAACTGACTTTTTTGGTTTGTCTTTGTTTTTTGTCGATTTTTCAGCAACTTGACCCCTTGAGAAGTGGCACTCATTATGCATTTTATACTTTCGAGAGAACGAGAGCATGGATGCTTTCGCTTGAGAGATAATATTCTGAAGATTTAAACCAAGGATGGTTTATGTTGTTGCGCTTAAGAAAGTTCTTTTTCTTTGTTTTTCTTTTTATTTCTATATGTATAAGTGCTGCCTTTTCTAATGAGTTGCCTTCGCGATTGATTATTCACCTAAATATAGATGGAGCTAATCATAATACTCATAATACTAGTCGAGTTAGAGGTCATCATTCGCAGCTTGAGAGGCGAGAGAGAGTTAACCGAGTGAGATCTAGAATTGAGCTTGCGGCCTCAGAAGTGACTTCAAGGCATGGAGTTTACTTTAATCCTAGTAGTGAAATACGGAGCTTTACACGAGTTATTAGTGAAGATGAAAGCAAGTTTATTCTTGAGGTTAATTCATCTACTGGATCACTTGAGCAAATATTAAAGAAAGTTAAAAAGGATTTTGATACTCAAGATATAGATATCGAAATAGATCGGCTTTTTACCCATTATGCAAATAGTGTTGATTGGCAAGGAGGTGTTACCGATCAAAGATTTTTTGAACAATGGGCACTTCATCACTCGAGTGCTGGAATCAACGCTCCGAATGCTTGGGATTACTCTAAAGGATCGAGTTCAATTGTCATTGCTGTTTTAGATACGGGAATAACTGCTCATTCTGATTTAAATGGGAGAGTTCTTCCTGGAGCAAGCACGATTTCTGATCCGGTTATTTCCAATGACGGGTCAGCAAGAAAAAATTCAGCTTTAGACCCTGGTGACTGGGTAGAATCTGGTGATCCATGTTATCAAGGGAGCTTTGAGCCTAGCAGTTGGCATGGAACTCATGTCGCTGGAACGATAGGTGCTAAAACAGGTAATGGCGTTGGAATAGCAGGTGTTGATTGGAATGCTAAAATATTACCAGTTAGAGTTTTGGGTAAATGTGGTGGACGGGTTTCTGATATTGCTGATGGTATCAGGTGGGCGGTTGGAATTAATGTATCAGGTCTTGCGCCAAATCCACATCCAGCGAATGTTATCAATCTTAGTTTAGGTGGACCTGGGCGATGTGGAACAACCATGCAGCAAGCAATAGATCAAGCAAACTCACGTGGTGCTGTTGTCGTGGTTGCCAGTGGGAATCAAGGTGCTGATTTAGATTTTCAAGAGTATTCGCCGGCAAACTGTCGTGGAGTGATTAATGTGGGTGCAACGAATATTCATGCCAATGCCACAAGTTATAGCAATCTTGGATCAAGCATTGATGTGATGGCACCTGGAGGAGACTTTAGTCGAGGTGTGATTTCAACTTTAAATTCAGGTCAAAGAGGTCCAGTCTCTGAAGCCTATGCGGCCTACAATGGAACATCAATGGCAGCTCCACATATTAGCGGCATTGTTGGACTTATATTGGGGGCAACTCCCGGACTCCACCCAGGTCAGGTTAAAGAGATATTAAAGGATACCTCTAGACCACTTCAATCTTATCTATGCAATTCAAATCGTTGCGGTGCAGGCCTTGCAGATGCCTACGAGGCCGTAAGACTGGCCATGCTGACTGAGCCAGATAGAGACTTTGTAGGATCAGACCCTATAACTTCTCGACCAGGTTATCCGGATGGCGGAGACATGAAG
The DNA here is from genome assembly GCA_007116425.1 of Bacteriovoracaceae bacterium. GTDB lineage: Bacteria > Bdellovibrionota > Bacteriovoracia > Bacteriovoracales > Bacteriovoracaceae > SKIL01. The sequence goes on from SKIL01000277.1 coordinate 8,430, forward strand.
GGCATTGAGAGAAGTTCTGGTTGTGCTTCAATTGTTGATGTGAACAAAGGCCCACCGAGTGGCGGATTGTTCATGGTTTTCACTCTTTTTATATTGCTTCCAAGTCTAGGATTTGGTCGTGCTGTTAAGTTGAGTTGAGAGGTCGGTTTAGATTGAGCTTATTGACATCCCATTAAAGTAATACAAAAATACATTAAAAGTAATACGATAAAGATTTGTTTTTTGGTTGTGATAATTAAAGTTATCTAAACCATTTTATTACCAAGGTAAAAACAGTTCGTATTATGTCACTTAGGACTTAGATGAAGGAATGTATCTATGGTTGATCTCAATGAAGATTTTTTTTCCTTTCAGAAATCAAAAATGAAACTCAATGCAGGTCGAGCACGTCCTGGAAGAAAAAAAATACATCCTAGAGATAAGGCCAAAGTTCTTTCATTGCGGCTTTATGAATCCCATTTTGAAATTCTTGATCTTCTGCCCGGCAAAGGTGTCAGTGAAAAAGTTCGAAATTGCCTTGAGGAGGTTGCTCGTTTAAAACATCGTGAGCAGCGGGCCCTAAGTAAGATATCTATTATGATTTCTCATACGGCCTCAAAGGCCAGAGAATTGCGAGAACTAAATAGGCTTGAGTTAACAAAAATGGCAAGAGATAGGCAACATGGCCAAAAATTAAAAAAAGCAAAAGAAAGCTTCTTTGCATCATATGAGTCTTTACAGGGAACTATTCATCTTTTTGATTTAGACTTTGACGCCTTAAAAAAAGGTCTTGGCCCTGAGGCCACCCATGATTTAAATTTAATATACTTAATTAAGAATCAAATTTAGATGTAACTGAGAATGATGATGGAATACCAAGATAGTGAACAAAATAAGAACTCTCTAAAACTTAGAAATATTTCATATGATAATCTCTCTGAATTCAATAGAGACCCACGTCTACAAAAGTATGTGCCAAGAGATAAATCCCTTTTATTATTCAAGTTCTTACTCGGACTTAATAGGGTGAATACGCGCAGAGCTTATTATTTTGATTTATTAGATTTTTTTGAGTTTTATAGTCGATTTAAAAGCTCTAAGCTTGATTGGCAGAGAGTGAGTTTAGATGATATTAACTTTTTTAAAGAGTCCTTGAAGCGAGGCAAACTTAAGGGTTATCAATTATCTGAGGCCACTGTAAAAAGAAAGATCACAGCACTTAGCAGATTTTTTAAATTTTTAATTACTCAGAAAATAATTCTTTTAAACCCATGTGAACATGTCCAAAGACCAACTGTCCCATTAGAAGTTAAAACAAAAGTAATTAAT
>SKIL01000060.1 GCA_007116425.1 Bacteriovoracaceae bacterium
CCAAGATGGCCTGAATCTCTTTGGCATTTTTCTTATTTGGATCATTAAGCTGAATTACTGGGAAGTACTCTTCATCACTTCCAGCAAAGCTCAATGAGCGAGAAAGAAAGCTTCCTTGTCCAAAATAGTGGTTTTCAAATGTGAGCATTTTATGTGAAGTTTTTGCCATGAGGGCCTTGTCGCCTCGTGTTTTTGAATACCAAATGGCCTTTGCCACTTTGTCGATAGCTTCACTTTGTCCACTGGCAGAATATCCATGTCTCAGAGAAGGGTGAAGTAAATCAAAAGCGGTTTTAAGGGATTTTAGATAGGCCTCACTTACGAAGTTTGAGAGACAAATCTTATTAGTTAATGTTGCAAAGTGCTCCTTAATGAATTCAAAGCTTAAATCTCTTGCGCTTAGGGTGGATCTCAGGTCAGATGAAAGATTTACAGGCGGCTCATGCCAATATAAAGGGCAGGTATAATAGTGTACATCTCGATACTTTTCAAAATCCTGGTAATCATCACGAATAAAGTTTTGCTCATATCCACCAAGGGAGAGGTTAATTTTGAACATCTGGGAGGCAAGTCTATCTCGGTTTCTTCCTTGTAGTCTTAACCTTCCTTGTGCTTGGGCCAATAGAGTAAGTGCATACTTTAAGTTTCTACCTAAACCTCGGCCTTGCATTGATTTGTCGATAGTTGTGTCCACCATGTAGAGAACATCGTCGTTGCCATAAAATGGATCTTCTCGAACTCCTCGATCTAGAGGATTTACACTTAAAGGGGCAGAGAAGATAATACCAGTAAGGTCGCTTCCTTTTTTTACACCTAGGCAAAGCCCTTTTGATGACTTTGCAGTTCTTTCAAATGTTTCGATACTTGTTTGTCTGGCAGGTTCATAATTTCTTTTTTGAAGATCGCTAATAAGCTCTCGATACTGCTCAAAATTCTCAGCTGTAATCTGTACTAGTTCTAAATCTAGCTTGCTTTCAAAAAACTCAGAAATGTCTTCAAAACTTTTTGCAAAGCTTTGTTGGCCGTTATCTTCCCAACGTTGGAATTTTTGTGAAAGTATTTTTTGCTGCCACTCGACTGTCTCTTCGAGGTGGCGCTCAATTGTTTCTACCTCTTGTGGAGGAGTCATTTTTTCTCCTCGAAAAACACGCTGTAAAATTTTATCAATTTGAATAAAGAGGAAATCAATATCTCTATCCGAAAAGGCCGTATTTAACCTGAAACGCAATGTCTTGCTACCGGCCGGGTAGTAGAGGAGTCCATGCTCAAATCTAAGGTTGATAACCTCATTTATTTTTGTGGCATCTTTAAGGTCAAAAGCAAATGCTATTCCATTGACTCGAGGTCTTTCAATTAAGTCTTGATGCTTTTTTATGAGGTCATCGAGTTTTTCTTTTGCGCGACTTTCTAGCTGCTCTATTTTCGGTGCTGACTGATCGAGGCCAAGTGCATGAAGGTAGCCTCTAATGACTGAGGCAACTTGGAACTCGGCCTCATGTAATTTGTTTGTGATTTGTTTTGTCGGTGATATGACTAATCCAATTTGGGCCTTTTTAGCACATGTCACATAATCAGGTGCAAGGATTTCTCTTTTATTGAGTTGAACTTGATCTGCTCGGTCTCCCTTTCGTAAATTTTTCTTTTTTAGTCCTACTAATTCGAGCTGCTTGTGCCAAAAGAATTTTCGTCCCAGATGAAAACCTGTTTGTACTTCGTCGTGAATAACTGGAACTTGAAACGATCGACAAATTAGAATAAGAGCACTGTGAAACCTATTGCTAGCATATCGGTCACCACCTTCACATTGCATTGGTTCGATAATACTTGCAAAGATATCACCGGCCAAAAGTTTTTCTCTTACAAGTAAGAGAGATTGAATCTCGGCCTGAAGAAGCTCGTCTTCAGCAAGGTCACTTGACCAATCTTTAGGCGTAGAAAAGTTTTTACTTGTGGCGTTGTCCCAAGTTTCAGTCCATTTCTTGGGAAAAGTAAGGTTCAGTCCATCATTTATGTGAGGCATTTCGGGAAATGGTAAGTAGCAGGCCTCAAAACCTGGCCATTCAAAAGGCTCTCTTTTTGATTTGTTCCATGAAGCAAATAAGCTAACGAGCATCCTTCCATGAAATGATCCCTCAAAACACATCACTTTTTTGGCGTTTGGGTTTTTTCTTTTTCGATAGGCGTGTCCAAGGGCCATTTCGTTGGCCTCAGCTCCTGAATGACAAAAGTTTAAGTGGACTGACTCCCAACCAAGTTTTCTTTGGAGAAATCTTTCGTAGGCCTTAACAACTGATCGAAAGTCTTCACCATTGGCATCATTTATCCATGACTCGAGAAACTGAGTCGTGCCCATGAAAACGCTCGAGTTAAAGCCCAGGCCCAAAGTGGCAATTTGAGATGCTGCGTCCAGCATGTAGTGAGTGTTTGCGCCTTCTGCTCCGTTAATTTCTACCGCAAGATAAGGTCCACAAGACTCTTGGTGCTTACTAAGATAGGCCTTTTTTTCGGCCGGAATCATCTTGTCAGCGTAATACTTATTTA
>SKIL01000244.1 GCA_007116425.1 Bacteriovoracaceae bacterium
AAATAATGTGGTCGCCTTTATCCCACATACTCTTCCCGGTGAAAGAGGACTTGCTCGAGTTCTACGGTCAAGTAAAGGAATTATTCAAGCACAGGCCTATGAATGGCACTCTACTTCAGATAAAAGAATTCAATCAGAATGTCCGTATTTTGAAAAATGCAGAGGGTGCGCTTACCTTCATACAGACTACAACACAGAAACCGAGGCCAAGAAACAAGCTTTTCTGTTTCAGTTAAAAAAATGGGAACAACACCCCAATTTGATCTTTCACTCGGCACCAAAACGCTTAAACTACCGCAATCGAGTACAACTTCACTACGATAAAAAGAAACGAAAACTTGGCTATAAAGGACCAAATGGCCAAGACATTATAGAAATTCAAAACTGTTTGCTGGCCTTGCCTGAAATGCAAAAAGAAATTCAAGTATTCGCTAGTTCCCAGTGGTGGAATGATAGGCGACTTGCAAGCAAAGGCCATATCGAATTTTCCAAAAAATACGGCTCAGATCAAGTAGGCCTCACCTTTGACTCCAACTACGCCTCAGAGGGTTTTTCTCAAGTTTATACAGAAATGAACTCAGTCGCTCTTGGGATTATTGATGCTTGGATAGAAAAATATATCCCACAACAATCTAAAGTTCTCGACTTGTTTGGTGGCCATGGCAACCTAAGTCGCTCTCAGGTATTTTCTCATTCACTCGTTATCGATAACGGGCCACCACCGCAGGCCGGCACTCTTCGAGCACATCAGCAATATTTTCAGGTCAACCTATTTGCAAAAAATAGCTTTGAAAAAGTAAAAAAACTGACACTTTCAAAGGCCTTCGCTCCACAGACATTGATTCTTGACCCTCCGCGAAGTGGATTTAAACAAATTGATCAGTTCACCGAACACTTTAGACCTGAATTCATTATTTCGATGAGCTGCCATAGTTCAACCTTTATGCGCGACATGCTTAAACTTAAAGGTGATTACCAACTTAAGGAAATTCACCAGCTCGACTTCTTCCCCTCAACTTCCCACTTTGAAGTTCTCGGCCTGTTTCAAAGAAATTAAAACTCGCTTTTCGTTGCTTAAAAAGCCAGTAGAGACTAAAATATTCACTATAATGATAAAGAGCGCCGCGTTTTGCGCTCCATAGCTTGAGGGCACGACATGGAAGGAATGCCAAATCCACGACTTAATCGATTTATTATTTTTATCACTCTTTGTTTCACATTGAGTTCATGCGCTGTTTTTTACAAAGAAGATGGGCTTAAAACGATGAGTCCAGAGCAAAGAAGAGGCGAGCTTTTTTACACCCAAGGAACGCGCAAACTTATGGACAAGGAGTATGCCGAAGCTCTTTCTCACCTGCTTGAAGCGGCAAAGCTTATGCCCAATGATACGCGAGTGCACAATAATCTTGGGATGGCCTATTTTTTCCGTGGAAGATCAGATATGGCGATCGAACACCTTAATCGCGCCGTCAGTTTAGACTCCAATAATTCGGATGCACGCATTAACCTAGGTTCTGTCTTGCAACGAAATGGCCAGTTTTCCAAGGCCCTTGAGCAATACGAAGAAGTCTTATCTCACCTCACCTACTCTCACAACTATCGGACTCACTTCAATATGGCCCTCATTTTTGAGCAACAAGGGCAAACGCGAAAAGCTCTCGCCCACTTAGAGCAAGCAGTTTCTGAAAATAATGAATACTGTCCGGCCTTATTTAAAATGGGCAAAATCTATTATAACAATCGTCGATTTGAGCAGGCCAACCACTATTTCCAAGAAGCTTCACTTGGTACATGTCACGAAAATCCGGCGCCGATGTTTTTTAGAGGAATGGCAACTTTAAGGCAGCAAGACCCGGACGCTGCTTCAAAAATTTTTGAAGATGTCATCGAGTTATATCCAGGGTCTGAGTATGCAAACCAAGCTCGCCAACAACTTCGAGAAATGAGATCTCACATGATGTTGACCACTCGAGATCGAGAGCGCAGACGATCACAAAGTCAAAGAAACTCCGAGTTATCTCGTCAAGCAGAGAGGACTCTTAACCCCACGCCTAATCCTGATGTTATAGATATGCGTGGAAGTAGAGGTCAACAGACAAGACCTCTCGAGTTCAGAGAGTACTCTTCTGGCCAAAACTCCGACTCTAATTCTAACTCATCCGTGAGAACACCATCATTTTAAAAAGGTTTGACCGCTGATATGGAAGACTTAAATCAAGAGAAAAAAGCAGATACACCTACTCTCAAAATTGGAGAGCACTTAACTCAGCTTCGAGAGTCAAGAGGCGCTTCAGTTAAGAGCCTTTCTCAACAAACAAAAATCAGCTCCTCGACGATTACAGCGCTTGAGCAAAATAATTTTAAACATCTCCCAAACAAGGCCTATACAAAAGGCTTTGTGAAGTCCCTTGTTAAAACTCTCGATGGTGATCAAGAGCTTGCTTTGAAAATCTTTGAAGATACCTATCGTCAAGAGTTTCCAGAAGAGTATGCAAAAACTGACGAAGACTTGGTTCATGGGCCAATCAAAAAAATGCGGACAAGAGAGGGTCAAAACGCTTCAATTTTAATTTATGGCGGAGTTTTAGTTTTTGCCATCATTGGAGTCTTATACTTTTTTGGTTCTCGCGATCAATCACAAGTAGAAATTGCAACACCTGAAACTGTAACGCCAACTCCCCCCACAGAAAGTAGTGAGGTCGAGGCTCGAGAAACTGAAGCGCCTACTCAAAGAGTTTCCGAAGCGCCAGAAACTCAGCAGGAAGTTCAACAGGAAATTCAAGAAGAAATTCAAGAAACGGCCCGAAGTGCGCCAGAGAGTGAAGCCTTAGAAGAGGTCGTTGAGGTTGGACAAGTTGAAGCTACTCCAACTTCGGTAAGTTTAGAAGATCTAGAGGTGAATATACGCCCATTTCCTCCAACCGAGTTATTTACAATCGCCAATGAAGAACACACTCAACTGGTCGAAGAATATATCCCCGCAGAGTTTCGAAATCTTAATCCTGAGGCCCAAAATGTCTTTATTACAGCGATTGATGGAAGCTCATGGCTCACTTATAAAATTGATGACGGCCAAATCCGCCGAGTTATTTTAAATCCTGGACGCCATATAAAGCTACAAGGTGAAGTCATTAGACTTTTTGTTGGTAACTTAAATTCTTTAAAAATCTTTCTTGATAATCAGCTTATCGATGCCCCCTCAAGAACAGGTGTGAAAAGTCTCGTTTTTCCTGAGCATAAAAAAGCAGAGTTCCAACTTCCTCTTTTTATCTTTCCAGGCGACGGTTCGACTCTCACTTCAGAGGAATACCAAGAGATGATTTCAACAAATTAAATCAGCTCGCCCAGTCTACTTTCTTATAAAAGTATGAAGCGACCATCAAAGTTAGTAAGCTAGGTAGAAAGGCCGTTATCGATGGATGAACAACTCCTCTTTGAGTAAGGCCAAGACTACTGAAATAAACGCCATAATAGGCAATCACAACGAGGATACTTAACGCCCCTGAGTTTCTCGACTTACCTCTTCCTTGCTTTATCCCCAAAGAAAATCCCATCAGAACAAAAGCAATACACTGAAGAGGAACATTAAAGCGCGTCCAATATTCGATCTGAGTACTAGAAAGTTCTCCTCTAAGCCTTTCAACTTCTTCAGCTTGATCAGGCGAAGACAATAAAGATGCTATTTCATCTTTGCGCTCACGAATAATCTGCCCCAGCTCTCGATTGGTTCGCATACTATCTCGAGCAATTGTACTTGGACCTAAAAATTCAGTAACAATAGGAAAATCATATTCTTCAAAATGAATCACTTCCATATCATCGCGATCACCATATGTTTTTGTAATACTCCCATTTCTGAGATGCATGCGTAGACTCGGAGAAGTAAAATCACCTTGATCAGACGTGCCAAACTGCTTAATCAGCGCACCGGTCTTGGCGGTGATAATTTGCTCAATCTTATCTCGACCGCTCTCAAAAATAATAAAAACATCACCAAAGTGATCTCCTCCCTCCTCTACAGTATCTGCAAACAAGGTCACGCCAGGGATTTCCATATAAAATTGCTCTGGCCGAACGTTAGTAAGCATGCCTTGAGAAGAAAGGACGATTAAGGTATTGCGAAACTGTGCCCTGGACTGAGGAATTAAACTTCGATTAAACGTAAAGAGCATAATCGAAATCAAGCAGGCCATAACCAAGAAAGGAGAAAAAAGCTTCCACTTCGGCAGACCAAATGATCTTAAAGCGACAATTTCAGAGTCTTCACTCAACCTATTTAGTGTAAAAATCGCTGCAAAAAGAACAGAGATGGGTATGGCCATAGGTAAAAAAGAGATGGCGATATGGCCAATGAGCTCTAAGAGTAGCCAATTGTCCACATCTTTACCGATAACGACACGCATTACTCTGAATAATTGAAACGTTAAAAGAAACGTCACGAAAAAAAGCGTGCTCAAAATAAACGGGGATATAAAGTTAGACGCCAAATAGCGTTGATAAATTTTGATCATAAGGGCTTTTTAGACAAAAGAACTCAGTTTATGGTAGTTTAACTCGCATTATTAAGAATCACAATAAAGTAAAATGTATCTGCTCAATTCAATTTAAAAGGAGCCCGCATGAAAACTTCAAACGGAAGTTCAAACAAACTTAAACTCTCAATCCAATTTAACTCACCAGAGTTTGAGGGAAAAGATCCAGTGATCTTGTCAGCTTTTCATAAGAAGGCCGAGGCCAAGAAAGGTGCAAAGAAAAAAGAGGCCACAGGCGAAGTTCAAAACAATCACTGGCCAAAAGAGTATAAAGAGATTTTTTCAACTCTTTCAGCTGCTGAAAACTTTTCAGGTAAAAAAGGTGAATCTTTTACTTTTTACGATCAAAACGGTCGAACTCTCTATGTTACAGGACTTGGAGAAAAGGCAAAAGTTGATCTTGAAGTTCTAAGAAGACAAATCGCGACTGCTTATAAAGCTGTTTCAAAAAGCTATAAAAAAGTCATCGTCGATGTGGATGGATTCTTACACAAAAAAGACTATGAAGGTAGCTTAACCGCCCTATCAGAAAGTTTAATGATGACGGCCTATAATTTTGACAAACACAAAAGTAAGCAAAAGCCTGCAAAGCTAGAAGAAATTGTTTTTGCAACTAAGGAAAAGAAAACAACGGCCAAAGCAATGGAGAAAGGCCTTGAAAATGGTCTCTCTATTGGTGAATCGATCAATATCGCTCGAGACTTCGTCAATGAGCCACCAAACGTTCTCAACTCTGTCAGCTATGCAAAAATGGTTGAAAAAGACGCAGCAAAACTTAAGCGTGTAAAAGTAAAAGTTCTCGGTAAGCCAGAACTTAAAAAAGAGAAAATGGGACTCTTTTTGAGTGTTAATAATGCTTCAGCTCATGATGCAAGATTAGTTCACCTAACATACACACCTGCTAAATCAAATAAGAACACAAAGCATATTGTATTAGTTGGTAAAGGTTTAACTTTTGATACTGGTGGATACTCGCTTAAGCCTTCGGCCTCAATGATCAATATGAAGTTTGATATGGCCGGTTCAGCGACAGTTTATGGCGCTTTTAGAGCGGCGGCCATGCTTGGTGTGAACGCAAAGATTACATGTATTCTTGGCCTAACAGATAATGCTGTAAATAACGTCGCAACCATGCCAGACGCTGTTTTTACAGCAAGAAACGGCAAAACGGTTGAGATCCTCAACACTGATGCCGAAGGACGTCTAGTTCTCGCTGACTGCTTAGATTACGCCTGTGACTTAAAGCCTGATGCCATCATCGATGCGGCCACACTTACAGGTGCTTGCTTAATGGCACTTGGAACTGAAATTTGTGCGGTAATGAGTAATAACGATAAGCTCGTTGGCGATCTCAAAAAGTCAGCAAAGGCCCAAGACGAATACCTTTGGGAGTTACCAATCGTCGATGAGTTCAGAGAAGACATCAAGTCTAATGTTGCAGATCTTAAAAACATCGCGGGTTCACGATTCGCAGGAACAACAAAGGCCGGTGCTTTCCTTGAAGAGTTTATTCAGGAAGGAGTAGCGTGGGCCCACCTAGATATCGCTGGTGTAGCTGACAGCCAATCACATCTTCCCTACTGCCCTTCAAAAGGAGCTTCGGGAATAATGATTAGAACTCTCGTGAATTATATGAGTCAGGTAAAGTAAGTGACCGCTTTAAATATTGTGCTTTTTGCGCCCGAAATCCCCGGTAATACGGGGAGCATCGGGCGCTCTTGTTTGGCCCTTGGGGCTAAACTTCACCTGATTAGGCCATACGGTTTTGACCTTTCAGAAAAGGCCGTCAGAAGAGCTGGCCTTGACTATTGGAAACATGTCGACATCACAGAGTATGAAGATTGGAATCACTTTATTGAGACGCGATCAACAGAAAATCTAAACCGCCTTTTCTTTCTTTCAAAATTTGCAGATAAAACAATTTATGAAACAAAAATTGAACCAGATTCTTTTCTCATTTTTGGAAGTGAGACAAAGGGACTGCCGAAGTTTATTCACGATCAATACAGTCAAAACCTCTTTAAACTTCCGATGCAAAGCTCTCATGTGCGCAGCCTTAACCTCTCATGTGCGGCCACGGCCGTGGCCTATGAAGCTTATCGGCAAATTCATCTTCTCTAAATTGTTTTTATCACTCTACGCGAATATAGGGGCGAACAAATATAACCCCATCTCGCTCGTAAGCTTCAAATAAGGTATTGTCTCGCCAAAAGAAAAGGTCCCATTGATCAACCTTGTCGACCAGCCCCTGCCTGCGCCACTCATAAGCTTCGGGATCTTCTTGTGCCATTCGAAAATAGATGAGCACTAAGTTCATTTGAATTTGTTCGTGAACTAAGATGATATCTTCTAAATTATCATAATAATCGTCGATAATTTCGCCCCAACTACGCAAAAAAACTTTTTCTTTTTCTCGTTCAAGAAAATCGGGACATCGAAATGAATGCAGCTCATGTGTATTAACACTTGAAAAAGATATAAAAAAAAGTGATGCAAGTAGAAAGATATATTTCATCGCTAAATTATGCTCCTGTCTTTAAGTTCAAAAGCGAACATAAGCATAGTCCTCAAGGGCGCCAGAGACAAAAACTAATTAAATTTCGTGTAATATTTACGGCATACATGACGACCAAATTGTGTCATCACAAAAAGATGGATAAGTGCTTGGGAATACTTGTAAACACGCCAAGGAAGGGCCGGATAAAAGTCATGAATGGCCGTTATCAAGACCTTGGGCCCTTCTAAAACTCGAAATTCTAGACGTCCTCGCCCCTTAGGCCGGGCCAAAAGACCTCCCTTTATATAAAAAAGTTGTCTATCAATCGTCGAGCGTCCTGAGCTTCGGGCCAAAATCAAGAGCGCGCAAGGAATTCCAAAAAAGTAAAAACCTACAATATCCCTGGAGTGTTTTGAGTGTCGAACCTTCAAAAAAGGAGATAAAAATCGAGGGAGCCAGCGCAAATATTCTAAGGCCAAGGTTTCTGCATTTACGACTTTATCCTCACGACACTCGACCTTAGGTAGATCAATTCTCTGAACAGATCGAACAGACTTTAGGCCCTTGTAAAAACCTTGGTAAGCATGAGGAAGTGAGCTTGATTTACTTTCTGATTGGCCTTGGGAAATGGTCTCCTTTGCAAGGTCATGAAATGTTATCTTCTTTACCTCTGGAAATTCAGGGTGGGTGTAGCGCGGTAAAAGACTATGCTTGAGCGACATGACAAGAGGGTAGACTAAATCTTTTGGTGCTCTTGTGACAAGACCTACCCATAGTCGTGAAAGTTTAGGAGAAAGAAAGGGGACAGGAAAAAAATAGCGCGTCTTCCCCATGGCCAAAGACATCTGCTCCATCATTTGCTTATAGCTCAAAGCAAAAGTTTCACCAAGATCAATGACGGCACCTTCAGTATCATTGCGATCTAGTGGCCAACTAAGGGCATCGACAATACAGTTTAGTGAGACAGCGCTAGTTTGAGATGCCGTCCACTTTGGACAGAGCATGACAGGAAGTTTTAAAACAAGGCGCTTTAAAATTTCAAAGCTTGAACCGGCAGCTCCCACCACAAGGCCCGCACGAAAAATATATACGGGAACACCTGAGGACTTTAATATTTCCTCTACTTCATAGCGGCTTTTTAAATGAGTACTCCAAGTCTGGATATCTCCATCTGGTAACAAGCCGCCCAAATAAATCATTTTTTTAAGCTCAGCTTTTTTAGCGGCCTTTGCGAAATTATCTGCCAGTAAAAGATCAAGCTCATCAAAGCTTCCTTGCACAAGGCCGGCCGAGGGCGACATCGAGTGAACTAAATAATAGGCCACATCGACACCCTCGAGAGCATTTTCGATATCGAGAAGTGAGAAGAGATCAGCTTTTCGCCATTCAATCTCAACACCGCTAGGAAGAACTTCATGGCCTTCTTTACGCCTCGAAATTCCAATTAAATCAGCGTTAGGATAGCTCTCCTTAACTTGAGAAATGAGCTGGGAGCCGACAAAGCCGGTCGCACCAGTCACGGCAATTTTAATCTGATCTTGTCTAGCTTTTATCTGGCTCACGGGACCTCTTTAAAAGGTTCTAAGTTCATGAAAACTCAAAGCTTGTGAAGAATAACACAACTTTTTGGTCAAAGTTAACCTTCTTCTGACAAAATACTAATTTATTTATGTATACTCATATTAATCTATTAAGAAACTGAGGAGTTTATATATGGTTAAGTGGACAGTATTATTTTTTGGTTTATTAGGATTTTTAAGTGCTCCAGCAATGGCTTCGTGTGGGCATGGTGATGATGAGCCTAAGGATGACAGGTCTATCATTCACTCAACAGACTACTCTGCTGTTTATAGCTGCAGCGACAAGGACGACGATAAGGATCGCGACAAAGATAGTGGCTATTAAAAGTCCAAAAAAATCATTTTTAAGGCCGCCCCTTGAGGCGGCTTTTTTATTTCAAGTTTAAATTATTGGGTCGAGTGAAAGTTAAGTGCACACAACTAATATTGTGCATATCAAATGCAGCTTCACAGTATGAAAAATAATAGTCCCACTTGCGCATAAAAACTTTATCCATACCGAGTTTTTTTATACTCTCTTCATTTTCAAAAAAGGCATCTCTCCAACGCCTCAGTGTTTCAGCGTAATCGCGTCCGAAGTCATATAGAGAGTGAAGCTGAAGTTCGGTATGCTTAGAATTTATTTCATGAATCTTTGCCACAGAAGGGAGAAGGCCTCCTGGAAAAATATACTTTTGAATCCAATCGACACTTTTTCTATAAATATCATAACGTGAGTCTGGTGATGTGATCGCTTGAATGGCCAAGAGTCCATCTTTTTTAAGGCAGCTTTCAAGCTTTTTAAAATAGCTCTCAAAATATTCATCTCCGACGGCCTCAATCATTTCAATACTGACGATTTTATCGTATTTTCCTTCAAGTTTGCGATAATCAAGGTAGCGAATTTCGACGAGGTGATCGAGTTTGGCCTCCTTTACACGCTTTTGGGCCAAGGCCAATTGCTCTTTTGAAATCGTAATAGAAGTAACTCGACACCCATAATTTTGGGCAGCATAGATGGCCATACCACCCCACCCACTTCCAACTTCTAAAAGATGGTCTGATTTTTTAAGTTGGAGCTTCTC
>SKIL01000217.1 GCA_007116425.1 Bacteriovoracaceae bacterium
AACTGAAATATCTTCTGAATCAAAAGATATTCGGGATCGCTTCTCTTTTATATCTGTGAGGTCTTTAGAGGCCACCTTTTTTTCTTTCGATATTGGCCGAATCATCTCAATCGAGGAACAGCTAGCGAGCAAGAAAGTGAGACCAAAAGAGATATTTGTTGTGTTAAAAATTGATTTTCGCAAAGGTATCCTCTCTTATAATAAGATCATTGAAAAATAGGACATAGATACCATTCTAAATCGTTTTGTAAGAGAAACAAGAATCAGGTTGAGGTTGCCTAGCAAAAAAAGACCAAGAGAAACACACAACTAATGCTTTTGAAAATAAAGTTTACCACCCTCTTCATACAGCCACTTAAAAGGCTCGTTTTTGACAAGCAACATTCCATCAAGATCAAGCCAGTCAAAATCGCAAGCAAGAGCATAGGCATAGCTAATCCCAATACTGCTTTCAACCATACAACCAAGCATGGTCTTCATTCCTAATGATCTCGCCTGAGACAATTGTCGCTTTAGCTTTATAAAGCTACCGGCCTTCATTAGTTTTAAATTTAAAGCATGATAGGATTCAGCATATTCATCGATAACCTGGCCCGACGTAATGATCTCATCTCCCATAATGGCCACAGGTGAATTTTGACGCAAATATTTAGAGTCATCTGACAACTGTGCAACTAACGGCTGCTCAATAAAATCAATTTTATCGCAATTAACTTGTTCTAAAAAAGTTAAAACCTCTTTTGATGTTTTAAATCCCTCATTAGCATCTAATGCGACCCTACCTTGATGAATATTAAGTATGCGCTTAATTACATCAATCGACTGTGCGCCATTATCAATTTTTAGCTTCAGAATATTGAATCGATCCAAAGAGAATTCTTGATAAAAATCATCAACTGAAACCGCGTCTAAAATAGGAACTGAGAACATTGTCTCAAGTCCCTGCTTTGTTCTTCCTGAAACTAACTCAGAAACAGGAATTTCAGAAACCTGAGATAGCAAGTGAAGATAGGCAGACTCAATCCCAAACCTAAAGGCATTAGGATAATCATACTCTGATTCTTCAAAAAACTGAGTCAAAGACTCAAGCGAATCCAGACCGAGATCCTTAGATTCACTTGTAAAGTTTTTGAAACTTTCCAAAATCGCAGTCTCTGATTCACTATAGCGCAGGTTTGGAGCAATCTCCCCCATTCCCACTAAGTCATCTAGCTCACACTTAACCAGAAAGTTTTTTTTATGGTCTGAACTTGAACGAGATATCTTCCATGAGAATAAAAGTTCCAAATTTAATTCTTCGAGTTGCCAGGTTATCATGAGTATTAAATCCTTAGTTTGCCCGGAGAAGTAATGATTTTAGAAAATCTCGGACAGGTTCTTTTTTATTTGGCCATGGCCTATATTTTATACAAATTTCTAGCTCCTGTATTGATGGAAATATTCTCTACTCAAATTTTAGGCCAAAAACTAAATCAAGAACACGATATTGACGAATTAATTCGTAAAAAGAAAATTCAATTAGACAAAGGCCAACAATCGGCCCCACATAACGAAGACATTGTTAAGAAGCTCTATAGTGAAAATGCAAAAAAAAACGAGTCAGATGCAGTCAAAATATTAAAAATTCTTAATGACTCTCAATGGGGTGAAAGCCAAGAAATAAAAAAATGGACAGAGTCATTAAAGCACAAAATGGGAGTTGAATTAGATAATAGAGAGGTTTTTAAGGAAACTCTTAAAATATTAGCAGGTAACTACCACTCAGAGTTACAGGCCATATCTGTCAAAGAATTGAAAAAAGTCTTACAATTTAAATTTATTACTGAAGAATTAGGAAGAACTGACTCATTTTACGCCAAAATATTAGGTAATAAAGTCAAGGTATCCCCCTCTCTTATACTCAAAGCGTATAATATCACAACCCATGGCCACATAAAAAAAATGGATTTGAAAGAATACCTAAATAATGTAAATCAACAGGATCAAGTCAAATGGCAACGTACAGAGTTGAGTGAAAAAATCACAAAAATGACGTATTTATTAAAAATATCTCCAGATGAACTTATAAAAGAAACTCTAAGCAATGCATCGACACTAAAAACAATGGAGCCTATTACTCATTCAGAAAATATGGACCTTGAAGATGCTCTAAAAATATTTGGTTTAAAAGAGGTTCCAAATACAAAAGAAGTTATAGAGATCAAAAGAAAAGAACTAAGAAAGATTTACCATCCAGATAAAATCTGTAGCTACACGAAGTCTAAAGAGATAGAAAAAATTGCCACGTCAAACTATCAGGCGATACAAAAAGCATATGATATTATAGTAAAAAAGATATAATCTACGGAGAGACTGTGCCTAACCGCGGAGAACAATTACATAGTAAGATCAAGCATCAACTCACACGAATAATAAGTGAAACAAATGGAATTTCAATAAACGATACTATTGAACTCCTTCTTTACTCTCCAAAAATAAAAAATGATCAATTACTTGAAAAGAATTTTAGTGAGTTTAAAAAGCTTTTAAACGCCTTTCAGCTAGACGAAGTTGATATTGAAACAGTTCTTCAAACCCCTGTCTCAAAAGCACTTAAGGAGTTCTTCAAAGAATTTCCACTAAAGTATCACGAAGAGCACATTCATTTAACAGGCTCACTCAGTGCCGAATTCATCTATCCACGGATCAAAAAACTTTTAAGTGGAAAGAACAAAAAACTATATGAAGAGAAAATTATTGAAGTTTATGGTAAAGAAGCTTTACCGATTGAAAGTGTTGAAGATGTCAAAAAACTAATCACCCTCCAAGAAGGAGAGCATTTTAAAACCTATTTAAGAATACTCTATTTAGCAAAATTAATATTAAACTCAAAAAAAGCACACGAAGAGGCCGCATACCATATGGCCAACGAACTGTACCACAAGTTCAATGTTGGCAAAATTCGTTTAAAATTTACTTTATCTAGAAGCACTTCTATGAGCTCTGAAAAAATTCCAGGAGCAGATGATCTTACTGAAGAAGACGTTGTTCTCGGACTTTATACAGGGTTTAAGCGCTTTCAAGAAAAGAATGAAGATTTTGACTTCATTCTCTCCCCTAGCTTCAGAAAAGAACTTAACTTCTTTGATAAAGAAAATTTTAAAACCAAAGAAGATCACTTCCTGCAGCAAGTCGATAAGATATTGGAAATCAGAGAGAAGTTTCCAGATGTTGGCCAATATATCCAAGAAGTAGATACTGTTGGAGATGAAAGAGAACTGTACCGAAAGGCCCACTTCTCACAACTCAGGTCAGGGCTTAGAAAACTACAATTCAACGGCCTTAAAATCAGAAGTCACCATGGTGAAACATGGAAAAATCTACGGCGAGGTGTTCAATCAGTAGATAATGCAATGAATATCTGGCACATCGACACGCTTGAACATGGATTGAGTCTTGGTATCAATCCAAACTACTACTTTCATCGAATATTCCAAAAAGTCATCGATAAAAACCAACAAGGCATAGCGATTGCCCCTAATACAGAAGAAGCTTACGAACTAGAAGACATGGTTTGGGAGTCCCCAAAAATTCTTAATAAATTGCTTAAGGGTACGCCTTTAAATGAAGACGAAGAAAAATCTCTTATAAAAACTAAATTTCATACAGCAAGAGAAATAGAGCACTACCAACATGATGTATTAAACAGAATGATTAATAAAAAAGTCGGCCTTGTTGCTCTTCCCTCATCCAATATGAAGCTAACGGAATGCTTTCCAGACTATAAGGATCACCCTTTTTCATGGTGGGAGAAAAAAGGTGTTAAACTTGGTGTTGGAACAGATAATTACATCACTCTAGACACAGATTATTTAAAAGAGCTACTCATCCTGCTCTACTCGGATCCAGATAACCTTAAAATTACAAAATTATTGATGGTTGCGACAAGAGAAGACAGAAGGCCATATATTAGTAATCTTTTGTGGGAAATGAGAAAGAAATCGATTGAAGAGAATAACGATTAATTTTTAATCCGTTGAAATAAGTTATCTTGAACAATTTCTGGACGTATATCTACCATACACTTCTGATAAATTTTCTGAGAACAATTTCCTCGACCGTCTTTAGTGCATGGACGGCACTCGAGCTCAACTTCTAATGTCTTAACATTTGAGTGACTGGGAAAACCAAATGCAGTTGGGCCAATGAGCGCTAAGCAGTTTACTCCCAATAGATCGGCAACATGTAATAAACCTGTATCAGCAGAAATAAGGCATTTAGACTGCTTTACAATAAACGAGCTCTCAACTAATGAAAGCTTGCCCGCAAGATTGATAACATTATCATATTGATTTTCAAATTCTTGACAAAAAGTGTCTTGTGGTCCACCAAGAACGACACAAGGAATATCTGATTCTTTACGAATACCACTAATAAGTTTATGCCAATGCTCCTTAGGCCATGTTTTCATGCCCCATGCTGCAGAAGGAGCAATAGCAATATAACTCTTGGAAAAATCAAAAACTTCTCGAACTTTACTTTCGTCAACAAGAGACTCAAAAGATAAATTCTGCCTTAAATCAATAGATTCATAATTAAGCTGCCGAAAATCACTAAATCCACTCAAAGGCAAAACGAATGAGTGCATGCCCTTAAAGGGGCGTGGGAAGTAGTTTATTCTAAACTTAAAAAGTAGTATTCGCTTTAGTCTGTGCTTAGATCGACGAATAAATTGATAGCTTGAAAAGTTAAAAAGTCGAAAGACAAAAGAAAATATATGCGCTCGAATATTCATATGAGCATCAAAAATATGAGTATAACCTTCCTTTCGAAGAGAAAGCGTCAATTTTATAAGATCAAAGATAGTCGCGTTATTTGGTAAAGTAAGGACCCTATCTACATGTGGAGATAGTGAGACGAGTGCTCCAAACTGCTCCTTCGTTAGCCAATGAACTTCAAACTCACCTGAGTCTTTTACGAATTTGGAGCTTCCAAGGGCCTGAATGATGTCACCAAAACTTGAGAAACGAATAATAAGGAGTTTTTTCTTAACCATGGGCATATTGGGTAACCAGATAAAACTTTTAAGTACAGTGACTTAACAAGTGTGTGAAATATAATACTAATCTATTTACTCAAGAAAAGCCAAAATTATACCGATAAGAAACAATAAAAAATATTACCTAAGTAATGGAAGTCATATGGGTTTCTCAGAAAAAAACCTCAAAAGTCTTGTTAAAGTTTCAATTGAAAATGGTGCTAGTGATATTCATATCAGAACAGATGAAACACCTGCCCTAAGAATTAGAGGAGAGCTTGTTCCAGTTCAAAGTAAAACACTAGATAAATCAGATATCAAAGATATTTTAAAAATAGTTAGTGGCCAGGAATCCTATGAAACTCTAAAACGAAGAGAAGTCGATGGTAGCTACGACATCGATGGTGTATGTCGTTTACGATATAATGCCTTTTTATATGGAAAAAATATTGGAATTGTCTTTAGGGTGATCTTACTTGATATTCCCAATATCGATGATTTAGGCTTCGACTCCACACTAAAAAAAATTGCACTCAAACACAGAGGATTAGTACTTGTAACAGGAGCTACAGGTTCAGGAAAGAGTTCGACTATTGCTGCAATGATTGATTATATAAATCGAAAAAGACCAGCACATATTATTACAATCGAAGATCCTATTGAATATATACACAAAAGTAACTTAGCAAGAATCACCCAAAGAGAAGTTGGTGTAGACACTGAAAACTTTTCAACGGCCTTAAAGTCGGCCCTGAGACAAGATCCCGATGTTATTTTAATTGGGGAAATGAGAGACCCAGAAACAATAGCCATAGCACTAAAAGCGGCAGAGACAGGTCACTTAGTATTTTCAACAATGCATACAACAGATGTTCTTAGCACTTTGGGCCGAATTATTGGTATGTTTCCTGCTGAAGAACAAGGCGAATTAAGAGTTCGACTTTCAAAAAGTCTTTATGCAACGATTGGCCAGAGAATGCTACGAAATAAAAACAATGGCCTTGTTGTAGCGCAAGAGATCATGATCTCTACTCCGGGAATTAGAGAGTGTCTGGAAGGGAAAGAAGACCTTGCAAATATTTATGGGATTATAGAAAGAGCTTTTGATAAAGCAGGAAATGGATCCAGGACATTTGATCAATCGATAATGAAGCTCTACAAAAGAGGTAAAATCACAAAAGAAACGGCCTTAGAGTCGGCCACATCGAGTAGTGACTTTATGCAAAAACTGATATTTGATGATTAATTAGAGTGATCGTATTTTTTTGATAATCTCATCAACTTCAATCTTGGATTGATCACAAAGCTTCTTCCACTCCTCATGAGGCAAAGAAGAGTCTTGATTCAAAATCAGCTGGCCAAGTTTTTTAGTTTTAGCATTAAATTCATTTAGCAAGTCTACTGCCAGCTGTTCATCATCTAAATTCTCTAAAATTCTTAAAATTTCCAAAGTCTCTTTATTGTCAATCACGCTGAATCATTCCAAGTTTTTTACCTTGATTTACTCGAATCATATCTTCGACGATAAAAAGTGTTTCCTCCAAGATTGGATCTTTTTGAATTTCGCCAATCCACTCATCCGCCTGAAGCTTAATATCTTCTTTCCACTGCTTCATATCTTCTTCACGAATATTGGAGTTTTCTCTAAGAGAAGGTTCATAATGAGAAACCACAATCTTCTCATTTCTCTCATCTAGCTTAAATTCTTCTGTTTTCTTGCGATTCTCTTTGTCTCGATTAATATTATGCTGTTTATTAACTGAAACAAGTGTTTCATTTCTTCTTTCATTAAAGTAATTGACAGAACTTACAGTTTTTTGAAAACGATCATCCTTTTTCACTCTCTTTTCACTACGCTTTCGCAATTGATCGAGATCAAATGCACCCTTGGTCCAAGGAGTAAAACTAAGGGCCGGAACCTGTTCCCAAGGTAGAGCATGGTCAAGGTCTTGCTCTCGACTGCGGGTATAGCCAAATGGATCCGGCAGAATAATATCCGGTGTAATGCCTTTAAACTGTGTTGAAGATCCATTCACACGGTAGAACTTTTGAATTGTTACTTTTAGAGCTCCAAAAGAGCCACCTGAAAAAATATTAGCAATTGGATTACGGTTTAAGTCTAAAACGGCCTGAACTGTTCCCTTGCCATGAGTGTACTCACCACCGACAATAACCGCTCTGCCATAGTCTTGTAGTGCTCCGGCCAAAATTTCTGATGCTGAAGCCGAAAAACGGTTAATTAAAACAACTAAAGGTCCATCATACACGACTTCTTTTGAGGTATCTCTTAAAACATCAACTTGGCCTCTATGGTCGCGGATCTGGACGATTGGCCCTTCAGGTATAAATAGACCAGACATTTGCCTTGCATCTTCTAAAGCTCCCCCACCGTTATTTCTTAAATCTAAAACAATGGCATCGACTTTTTGAGTTTTTAGACGGTTTAACACTCGCCTGACATCATCAGTACAGTTTCTTTCTCCATTACCAAAGTCCCTATAGAACTTAGGCAGATGGATATAACCAATTTTAACATCAGAATCTTTATGCTCAATAACAGAAGAGCGAGCATAAGTTGCACCGACTTGGATAACATCACGAGTGATTGATATTAATTGATTCGTTCCGTCTGGTTTGCGAACCATAAGGTTAACATTAGAGCCCTTTGGTCCTCTAATATGCCTAACAGCATCGCCTACTCGCATTCCGATTAATTCAACCTGCTCGGCATCCTTGTCATCTGCTTGAGACACCCAAAGAATAACATCATCAACTTCTAGCTCCTGCTGCCTCCAAGCTGGACCTCCAGGGACAACCTGAACAACTTTGATGAAATCTCCGTCCTCTTGTAAAACAGCTCCAATCCCTTCAAGAGAGCCTGATATATCAATATCAAAATCTTCTCTTCTTTGTGGTGGCATATAAGATGTATGAGGGTCGAACATAACAGAGAGTGAGTTCACAAACTTCTCTAAATAATCGCCATATTTATCCCCCTTCATCCTAGAAAAGAGTCTTTCATATCTTTTTGCAATGGCCTCATGGGCCTGCTTACTAAAGTCAGTAGCTTCAGTCTTAGCTGTGGATTCTTCACCCTCTTCTTTTTTCTTTTCTTCAGGTTCAGTAACAACTACGTTTCCGCTCGCTTCACCCTGCTTGAGTGAAATATATCGATTAACAACATCATATTTAAAAATATTTCTCCAATAAGCTTCAAACTCAGCCTGGTTTTGAGGCCAATCACGCTTATCAGGATCAAGCTCAACTGTACCCTCTGCTTCAAAGTTAAAAGGCTTTTTGAACGCTTTGACACGAAACTTTTCGGCCTGGTCCAATCTTTGCGACATGATCTTCATTGATTCAGCGATAAGGGCATGCTTTCCAGAAATCAGTTGTTGCCCCATATTTGCGTGATGCTTTCTGAGTTTCTCAATGTCCGACTGGAGTAAGAATTGCTTTCTAAAATCAAGACGCTTGAGATACTCCTCAAATGCCTGCTTCGACATATTTTCATCAATCTTCTTTCCACTATAATGATAGGTTTCAAGAGCATTTTTAATTAGATTGCCAAGTAGCTTATCTCGCTTTTCATTTGGAGCTGAAAACTCACTATTACTGGCAATCGTAGATGAGATTTGGAATGTAAAAAAAATAGTCAGCGAAATGACCAAGGAGCGTTTTAAATTCATTGATTCTCCGTTCGTTCTCAAAAAACACACCTTAATATAATAGTCCTTATTCCCTCGGGGATAAAGGGTGGAAAGATAAGACTCACAGAAATGTCACATTTTTTTGCACAGAATTGACAAAAAGCACTATGTCTTTGTCTGAAAAAACGTTCTTCCAACACTATCAAGGCCTATTAGCTCAGCCCCTTCGACTACCCGACTGATCAAGTCAACAAAATCATTTTCTTGGTGGTACTTTTGCCAATAATTTAAATCAGGCCTTAATATGGGATGTTTAGGGGCAAACATCGAGCAGGCATCATCGTGTGGCACCAATGATATGTCGTGTGTTCCAATTTTTTTAGATAGCTCCAATATCTCACTTTTATTATACCCAATCAAAGGTCGAAAAATAGGTAGATCAGATACTTTATCGAGTAAGGCCATATTCCCGATTGTCTGAGAAGAAACCTGCCCAATACTATCACCTGTCAAAATCGCCTGAGCGCCAATTTTTTTTGCCAAAAGGTTTCCAGACTGGATCATATAGCTTCGAAATAATGTTGTTCGATATTCCTCATAACATGTTTTAGCGATCGCCTTTTGAATATCACCAAATTTCACAATATAGAGATCACAGCCAGCTTGATAGTTCGCAAGAACTTTTGCCAAATCTATGATCTTATCCCGAACATCTTCGGAAACAAAGGGGTGGGCATAGAAAAATACAAACGCTTGCTCACAACCTCTTTTTGACATCAAATAACTCGCCACAGGAGAATCGAATCCTCCTGATAACAAGGTCAGAATCTTACCATTTGATTTTAGAGGAAGTCCTCCCATTCCATACATCTTTTGAGTTGAGATATAAACAGTTTGACCCAGAATTCG
>SKIL01000113.1 GCA_007116425.1 Bacteriovoracaceae bacterium
ATCTGCGTTCACTTAACCCTCTCGATGAAGAAACAATTCTAGCATCTGTAAAGAAAACAAATCGTTGCCTAGTTGTTCACGAAGACAAAATCTTCGCCGGCTTCGGTGGAGAGCTAGTGGCCTTGATAAATGAAAAGGCCTTTGAACACTTGGATGCACCAGTCCTTAGAGTTGGCTCCGAGTTTACTCCGGTGGGCTTTAACCGCATTCTTGAAAGAGCTGTTTTGCCAAACACAGATAAGGTTGTTGATGCGGCAAAAAAGATTCTTTCTTTCTAATTTTATTTTGATTTATGGGTGTATACACCGTCCCAGTTCGGCGGCGGTGGCACCTCTAAAAAATCATTGCATGTATCTAGCATTCGCTTAAAACATTTATCTTCAGGAAACTTTTCATGTAGAGGTTTTAGGATCTTAACCGCCTCAGCAAAATTCTTGTCAAGATACATATAGAACGACTTATTGTAGATCTCTATTGAGTCTTCTTCATTCCACAGTCGATGTGATGGATAAAGGACTTCCCACAATGTCACTGGTTCTTCTTTACCTTTTACTCTCACCTTATCAAGAATTCGAAACTTAAACTCTTTTTGAAGGTCTTCGGGAATGGCATTTTTTGTAAACTCTGTAATATTGATTTCTACGCCATAATACTTACACAGAGATTCTGCTCGAGCTCCTAAGTTCATACTGTCACCTAGGGCCGTATAGGAAAAAATCTTATCAGAGCCCATATTTCCAACTGAGCAGTCACCGGTGTTAAGGCCCATACCATGCTTAAACTCTGGAAAGCCTTGCTCTCTAAAGCCTTCGTTGACGGCCGGAAGTGCTTCCATCATTGCAACTGCTGTTTTGACTCCCCAGTAGGCGTGGTTTTCAATTTCAACGGGAGCTCCCCAATAAGCGACAATCATATCTCCAATATACTTATCAAGTGTTCCTTTATTTTCAAAAAGGATGTCGGTCATTACCCCCATATACTGGTTTAAGCAGATGGAGAGTTCTTCAGGGGAGAGCTTTTCTGAAATATTTGTGAAGTCGCGAATATCTGAAAAAAAGACTGTGATGTTTTTTCTCTCTCCTCCAATTTTAACCATGTCCGGATTAGAGAGCATTTGATCGACAATCGCGGGGGCCACATAGCGTGAGAATGTTCCTCTAATTTCTTTTTTCTCTTTATTGGTTAAGTAAAAATTAAACATGGTGATCCATGAATAGCAAGCAATCGGAGAGAGCAGGCCAAAAAAGAGTTTTATTTCATGACCGCTTGGAAGTAAGAAATTGACGTCAATATAGATGGCCGCAATAACAATAGCAATAACTGTAAAAATATCAAGTAATGGATTCCTTAACATCATAATACTAATCATGAGTAGAGTTGTAATACCCAAAATAAGCCAAGTATATTTTGCTGAAACTGATGAGGGAACAAAAAAGTCTCCGTCTAAAAGCATTTTTGTCATATTCATATGGTAGAAAACCCCTGGCAACATTGCATCTATAGGGGTGTGTCTAAGATCGTAGGCAGCAAAAGCAGTTGAACCGACAAAAACGAGTTGATTTTCAAAAATTTCTCTAAGTTTTTGATCTTCTTGGCTTCCTGGCTTGGCGGCCAGAATGTCTCCAATCCCAACCACAGGAAAGTTAAATTCTCCACCAAACCATCTTATCTTTGTTTCTCCGTCATAGTTGAGATTTACCGTTCCTTCTGGAACCTTAAGTTCTGCTTCTCCTCCAGGAATAATTGTGACTTCTGCTACATTGCCGGTAAATGCTTCATAGGCCTTGAGTGAATAAGAGGGAAAATAATTGCTCTCTGATTGAGTGATAAGAGGATAATGTCTAAAAATTCCATCTGGGTCGGCCCTTGAGGAGATGAAACCTAGCATTGGCTCGGCAAACAAGAGTGCTTCAACAGGAAATGTACTGGGGGAAATCCACCTCTGTCTCAAATGTTCATCGGGGGCCCTTACGGAAATAGAATCGAAATAAAGCTCCATAGGGATTTCGTCGAACCCAAGAGAGCGATAATTCACTAGAGAGTAGGGCAGGATAACATGTCTATTCGGAAGGGACTGAAAAGTGGCGATGGATTCGGCCAAATAGTCATCTGGAGAGCGACCTCCTTCAATCCTGGCCAATTCAGGTTCAGAGAAGAAGACATCAAAGGCAATAACTTTGGCATTATACTCTGTCATTTTATCCATGAAGTCTGCCCAAACGGTTCGAGTCCATGGCCATCTTCCGATTTGGTCAAGGGAGTTATCATCTATCGCTGCAAGAACAAGTCTTTTATCAATTTCACTACCATCAAGGGTAAGGCCTCGTCTCATTCGAGCGTCAAAAAAACGATCTTCAAAAAACGAAGTATAGGATGTGAAGTTTTCAATAAACTCACTGTCGTGTAAATCTCTTGCGAGTAGAGCAAAAAAGATACTAATACTGCAAAAAGCGACGATGATTAAAACACCAGTAAACTCAATAATTCGGGTTAGCAAGTTTAAATCCTTTTAAAAAATGTATCGAACTTCAAAAGTTGTAAGATGTTTTGTAAACTCATTTATAGGGTTTTCTGAGCTTACTTTGAGGTATTCATGGGAGACTTTCGCTCTCCAATTTCTCCCTATTCTTCGAGTGAGGCTCACTCCTGGAATCAATGTCGTATCCGCACTGTTTTTCGATGGGTCATTATAGTTATCAGTGGAAATATAAGTTAGGTTGAGACCAAGGGTGAGTTGGGGGGCAATATCAGGAATCAGATAATCCGTTCTTAGGGTCAAGGTATCGGATGAAGCGATTTCTCTCTCGCTCCTGATCTGATCAAGGTTAATTAGACCAATTAAAATATGGTTTCTCGGAAGGATAACAACTTGATCGAGTGAGTATGAACTAGAGTCAAAGTCGAGTTGGGGATCATGGGCGCGGTAGCTTCGTGTTTTAAATCGAATAGTGGTCTCTCCAAAAGAAAAGAAATTAAATCTTTCTCCAAATGTAAAAGTATTTGAGCGAGAAAAGAGTTTACGATTTTTATTTGCATCTCTATCTCTAGCAATATAGTCATTTTCCCAGTCTAAAATAAAACTTGCTGGGCGATTAAAAAGAGTGTGTTCAGTTCTGGTTTTTATCATTGGACGTATTGTATAGCTGTCATTTCGATAGATATCAGAGTTTTTTCTGTCCGCATGATTGGTTGTAGAAATTCTTAATTGAGGTGTAATGATAAAGCGCTGATTGTAAACAAAACTTTTATTAGCTAGTACCTCGGTATAGAAGATATAACTATTCGATTCCGAGGCCTCGGTTGTGGGAAGGTCATTTGAAAAGGTGATATTACTATCATGAGTTAAACGCTGAGTGAGATCTATTTGCCATCTTTGCAAGGGAAGTTGTCTTCCATTTATCATAATGTTTGGATCGAGACGAAACTCACGTTTAATCTCTGCAACTCTGACTTGTATGTCTTGTCCAACTCTAGAGTTTGAGTCTAATTCTCTTGCAATCTCATACTGAGGTAAAACTTTATCTCTCACTATATCGCGTGGACGCTCAGTCATTCTGGCCATTGAGAGAAGGGATTCGGCCCTTTGAAAATGGGCAATTTGAACGAGGGCGGCCGGTGATTCTGGGTGATTGATTAAGGTTGTAAAATAGTCTCTCGCATCTCGATGTTCGTCTAGGATTTGGGAGATATGTCCTAAGTAGTACAGTGATTGAGCAGGCATATAATTCTGTTGATAAGATGCTCTGAAAAAATTCATCGCCCGGTTTAACTCATTCATAGCATAGAATGCTTGTCCGACTTCGTAATTAATGTCTCTGGCACGACTTCCAAGCTGACTTGCTTGACGAAAAGATTGTACTGCTTCTGTGTACATGTCGAGTCGGTTATAGCATAGACCGAGTAGGTAATACCTTAAAGCATTTGTGCTTTCTCTTCCTTCAAGAGACTGGAGAATTTGAATTGTTTGTCGATAACGTCTATCACGATAGGCCCTCATGGCCTGATTTAAAATTTCTTGGTTTTGATCAGACATTTGAACATCTAAAGCTCTTCGGTCGTAGTCCCTTTCGTCAGATGAGTTTTGAGCAAAGCTTGTTTGAGTAAGAACTATAAGTATGACCAAAGTTGTAGATTGAATAAAGCTTTTGTACATAAAGTCTTTTCCTATAAATTAAGGCCCGGGCCTTACGGATAAAGTATTAGATTTTTATAAATTTGTTTGCATTTTAATTATCTGAGAGAATTGAAAGATATTCAATCCTAAGTCTGACAATTATTAAAATAAAATTTGTGATAGAATAAATGAAGCCCGAGTTTAGATCTCGGGCTTTGTTTTTAATTTCTTTCTAAAATGAATTGAACTCTAGTTCTTGACTCTTGTACGGTTTCTTCAATTTGATCGCGAATATAATCATCTTGCTCGCGCCTTGTGTCTTCTATTTGTTGAGTAATCTCATCCATGGCAATTTGGTTTGTTGTCGAATCGTCAGATTGAAGTGTTGTCGATGATGTATTGGTTGATGTGGACGTATCAGTTGCCAATATATTGTCGCTGGCCGGAGCTCTTTCAGTATCTTCTTCCCCAAGATTGCTAGCAATATCTTCTGACTCGCTTGTAAACATTTGCTCGTCCATTCCAGGAGGAATTCTTGCACTTCCTCCACTTCCTGACTCCTCCGAGCTTTCATCGTCTTGATCGCCCGAGTCGCTCACTAGATCCTCTGTGGCCACTTCAGATTCTGCCTCGTCTTCTTCTTGAGCTGTATCGGCCATGGCCTCCATCTCTTCTGCCTGCTCGCCACTAGAAAGTTCTTCTTCATCCATGCTTAAGCTGGGGTCGGACAAAATTCTTTCCATTTGCTGTGGAGGAACTGGTCGTGGCGCAGAGGCATTTGAGTTTTGCCTTACACTTGACGCCTGACCTTGAGTGACTCGTACGGCCGCGGTTGAGTTTAATTGAGCATCAAGGGCCCTCGGGTTGTTTGATTGGGGTGCCCCTTCAGGTAAATTGACCATAGCAACCGAGCCTTGAAAGGTGACTAGATTTGTCGAGTTCTGATTTGGACTATGTTCAACTAAGAAGTCTGTTCCTCTTACACCCATAGCAGCGTTTCGAGTTTTAATAAAGAGCTTAGAATCTTCGCTTTCTTCTTCAGTATCAAGATAATTGCGAGTCACTTTAGATCTGATTCGCCCTCTAACGAGATTAATCATTCCTGGATCATCTTGGTTAAACTGTTCGATCATCATTTCTGAGTTCGGGGCCACGTTCATCTGTGAGCGGTCTGAGAATAAGAGTTTGGCAAAACTACGATTTGCCGTGATCACACTGGCCCCTTCTGGTAGCCATGAGCCTTCTTCTAGCCCAAAGGTCTCACCATTTTCAAGTTTAACTTGGACGTCACCTCTAACCGTGATGGCCTTGGCAACCTCTTGTCCTTCAGAAGCAATAAGCTTTGTAGGTAGTATGATAAAAGTTGCGGATAAAAGAAATAAAACTGCAAAAAACAATTTTTCTATATCAATTGTTTTTTTTAACTCGAGGACGATTTCGCTTTGGTACAGTCTCATAATTAAGCTCTCTTAAGCTAAATGTTTTATTAAAGTTCACCAGTTCTTATCGTTAATTATAGAGAGTTTCTTTAGTTGCGAACTAATTCATTGAAATTAGGATAAGCTCTAAAATAGGTCGTTTTGAATTGTCTCAAAGAAATGGCAGCTTTAGGGTAAGGGCTTGAATTTAAAAGAGGGTCACACCTATTGAGAGGTATATTTTGATATTTCTCATATGATTTACAGCGTCTGTTTTGCTCAGTATTTCAGTTTTTCTAAAATTACTTGTATCAATTAAAGATACGTTTCGTGACTCAGTGTAAATACCTGCAATTTCTATGAATAAAGGGTATTTTCTTTCTTCTGTGCGGAGTTGTTCAAGGCCTAATTGTAGGATACCGCCCCGAGACTCGTAGTTTACTTTGTGGTTATTTAGATCAATGGGGGCCAATTCTTGAATTGAACCGCCCAGGTTATATGTCCGGTGAGACCAGACAACTCCTAGGCCAAGGTAGGGATGAAAAGTACTTTCAAGTCTAATATTTGGAAAGTATTTTAGGGTTGGAGTAATCGCAATTTTACGATATCGGCCTTTTGTTTCTTTAAATATTGAATCATGGGCCTCAAAGTGCATTGACTTATACCGACCTAGAGTTACGTATGAGCTAGCGGCCAACTCCCATCTCTTTTTCTGGTAAGCGATTTGAGTTGTAAATAGAGGATTGGGACTAATATGGGTTTGGTTTGTTTTGTCCCTCAGTTGTGTTGCCCCAATTCCACCTCCAACTTTCATGGCAAAACCTGAGCGCTCAGTTAGTGAAGTTGCCATGCCTGCATGAATATGAAGGCCAAATAGGCAGATCGTGAGGGAAATTTTAATGATTATATTTTTCATTTTCTTTCTTTATCTTCTCAGTATTCAAATATTAAAAAGGCCGAAACTCTTTCTTGTCCTGGTCTATGATCCACGTCGGGAATAAAGTGAACCTTGCCATTGTAAAACCAAAAGAGAGTTGAGGGGTTAATCAAGTGTCCAAAAAACTTGGCCACAGGTGTTCCTCTGTTTAAGAGGTGCATACTTAAATTTTCAAGGCCATAACCTAGAATGGGTCCCCAGACAGAGGTGACATAATTATCTTCAAAACTGGCAGGTTCCGTATAAGTTTCCACTGTAAATTCCCAAAGCGCCTGGGAGATAAAAGTAAGGCCCACGGAATTCCACCTTGTATGGCCATGGGCGCGATAAAAGAGGTAGAGCTGAGAGCCGGAAATTGGATGCATCATCCAGTTCCAAAATGGTTCGTCTTTATCCCAAACAAGTCGTCCAAAATTATCCTTATATGCGCTCCATTTTCCTTCTTCAAAAAATGTCGTTGGTTGAGTAATGGGGTAGATCGCCCAAGAGAGGGCATATATACCTGCCACTTGTAGAGTGACGGCCCCGAGTGAGTGCTTTCTTTCTCGGTATCCGTAGAATACATGTTCTCGTTCTTGTGGTTGAGTGTGATCGTACTCAAACTCTGGAATTTCGCTAGTATAGCAAAATGGTGAATAAAAAGATATTACCAGGAAAAAGCTGGCAATATACCTGTTGATATAATTCATTTTTTTAACTTTGAAATCAGTTGTAATAATCAAGCTTCTTTTCTATTGTTCAAAGGCGCTTGTCAATGGGGATTGAAAAATCTTGATGGTCTTTGTGCGATTTAGTATGTAGATCAGATCGATCATATTTAGGAGCATTATGAGCAACCAATTAGAGCAAACAAAATCTCTTTTTCACAATTATGTTAAAGAGCTACAAGATGAAATTACTCAGTATCTAGTAAAAATTGATCCTGAGATCACAATAAAGGAAGACCTCTGGGAAAGACAAGATGCACAAGGAAA
Organism: Bacteriovoracaceae bacterium; assembly: GCA_007116425.1. Lineage (GTDB taxonomy): Bacteria > Bdellovibrionota > Bacteriovoracia > Bacteriovoracales > Bacteriovoracaceae > SKIL01. Next base: position 7,444 of record SKIL01000113.1, read on the forward strand.
TGATGGCGGAGGTGGAAGAACTCGCGCTTTTACTGGTAATTTAATAGAAAATGCAGGCGTCAATACCTCATTAGTTTACGGTAAGGTTCGCCCTGAATTTGCAAAGTCAATTGGTGGCACAAATGATGAAATGTGGGCCACGGGGATCTCTCTGATCATTCACCCCAAAAACCCACGTGTTCCTACAACTCATGCTAATTTTCGCATGATTCAGGCCGGGGAGAAGTTCTGGTTTGGAGGTGGAGCAGATCTTACTCCTTATTTTCCATATGAAAATGACTTTAGGTTTTTTCATAGCACCTGGAAGCGTGCTTGTGCGGAGTACGGAACCTACGACAAGTGGAAAGCAGAATGCGATAGATACTTTACCAATCATCATCGAAATAATGAAATGCGGGGAATAGGGGGAATTTTCTTTGATCATTATAATTCTGGAGACCTTGAAGCTGACTCCAATATGGTTATGGATCTCGGAAAGTCGTTTATTCCAAGTTATTTTCCCATTCTAGAAAAAAGAAAATCGGAAGCTTGGACGCAAGAGGACGAAGACTTTCAATTGCACCGAAGGGGAAGGTACGTAGAGTTTAACCTCCTGCATGACCGAGGGACGTCTTTTGGACTTAAGAGTAACGGGAGAACTGACTCAATTCTTATTTCTTTGCCGGCCCGGTGCAAGTTTTCTTACCAATATGCTCCCAAAAAAGGGTCTGAGCATGAAAAAATGCTTGAGTACTATTACCCAAAAGACTGGGCCTAATGCTCTAGCTTTTCTTCGATAAGTTTCTTCAGGGTCTTTTTCTCTTTATGAATTTCGCTGACCTTACCTCTGCGGATAAGCTCTTCTTCTATATTTTGAATCTCACTCTCTATTTGCGAAAGTTTATAAAGTAAGTTTAAGCAGTTGATAATAATCATTTTTTCTCCATGTTTGATATGTCAAACTATTGTATGTTCTGGTGTACTTTTGGGCAAGTATAAGTTACATAGCATCTTATTTTGCAGAGCGTTTTAAGGTATAAATTTCGGCAAAGGTTTATAAAATGAGGAATTATTTAATTTTATGAGTTTTGAAAACAAGTCAACAAAACGGTATTTAGCTTTATGGCGCAATTCATTTTTTGCCGTCGTTTTGTGTTCGTTTTGTATTTCTTTTGAACTCCAAGCTCGTCAGGCCGACGAAGGTATAAAGTCATTTACTACAAGTTTTTTTAATTCTTCACCTTCTTCTTCTCGCGCCAATCTTGAAAACACTTTTAATATCTATATATCTCCATCTGGCCAAGAGTTTATTAATGAGAATATCTTGGATGTTCTTTTCTTGACTGGATTCTCCTTAGAGCATTTTTACTTTAATGACATTGAACATGAGCTCGAAGAGCTAGAGATCGAAGAACTTCTGAATAATGATGTACAAATGAGAGATCTTATGACTCGGTCTAAGGAGGCGCTTGAGCGCTTCTTATTAGGTTTTGAAATTGATCCTCATCGGTTTCATTTTAAAGGAGAAGAGATTACCTTCTCAACATTTTGGGATCAGTTTCAAATCAATTTTACGCGACCACACTTTAACGGCGGGAGTGATAATGGCGGAATTCTGGCGACGATAGAGCTAGAGGCCCGAGATATGAGTTTATTTGTTAAAATGATGCGCGCGCAAGATAAAAATAATAATTTGCTTGGAGTTTGGGGCTTTGATGACTTTGAAATTTCACTTAATGAGAGAAGTCCTTCGCTTCAAGTTACGATTCCTATTATGATTTACAATACAGAGAGAGGCCAGTTCCGTTTTTCTGCTAGGCCGGCCTATAGCAATATCGACTTATTAGTTTTTGATTTTGATTTTGCTTCACCTATTACAATGCCGAGAATGGGAATTTCAATCAATGATTACCATCTTGAGCTTAATCGTTTTGAAGTTGAAAACTCTTTGCGTGAATCCATGCCTATGTTGCTTTTGACAGCTCAAGAGATGGCCCAAGAGTTTTTTATTGATGAGTTTCATAATGTCTTAACTGACTTTCTAAATGAAAACTTTCAAGTTGGTGGTATTGATATGAAC
>SKIL01000076.1 GCA_007116425.1 Bacteriovoracaceae bacterium
ATCAATTGCTAAGATTCTTCCTAAGGATCGTCCATCACTTTGTCTCTCAGCTATAAATGCCTTTACTTCGGCATGCTGATAAAATGGGTGTTTAGGATTTAAAAGATCATCGACTGCGAGTCTTAAGGGCGCGACCCAGTTTTTTTGAGTCTCTTTATCAAAAGAGTCTTTGACTATCCATAGCGTTTCAATGAATTTTCTACGTTCACGCTTTTGAGAGAGGTCAATTTCTTTGATGGTAAACATCAAGCTCTCTCCTGGCCTTTAATGCTGAATCGAGGGAATCCCAAATTCTTTTTTGGCCTTTCTGAAAACGTCTAAAACGAACTGCAGGTCTTCTTTTTTATGAGAGGCCATATAGCTAGTTCGAATAAGAGCTTCACCTTTCGGTACCGCCGGAGTGATAACTGGTGTGGCAAAAACACCATTTTCTTGAAGAAATTTTGTTACTTGCATGGCCTTTAGGTCATCTCCAATAAAAATGGGGATTATAGGAGTTTTTGAGTCGTATGTATAAAAACCAATGTCGCTAAAACCTCTGCGCATAAAGCTTACGTTGTCCCAAAGTCTTTCGTGAATAGTCCCGTCTTTTAAAATGACGTCGATACACGCAGAAACTGTTGCAACAGCAGATGGAGGCATAGAAGCAGAGAACATAAATGATCTGGCCGTATGCTTAACGTAATCCATATTTTCTTTACTTCCAGAAATGAGTCCACCAATCGAAGCAAAGGATTTTGAAAAGGTTCCCATATTGAAATCTACTTGGTCAGTCAGTCCGAAGTGGTCCATGGTACCTCTTCCTCTCTCTCCAAGTACACCGAGTCCGTGGGCATCATCGACATAGATATATGCGCCATATTTTTTTGCCAGCTCTACTACCTTTGGAAGATTGAGAATATCACCGGTCATTGAGAAAATTCCATCAGCGACAATAATAGTTCTTTGAAAGCGGTTAACATTTGATTCAAGTAGCTCTTCAAGAGACTCCATATTATTGTGCTTGAATTTAAATGTTGTTCCAAAAGCAAGTCTTGAAGCATCTAGAATTGAGGCATGATTTTCAGAGTCAAACAACATACAGTCTTTAGGCCCACATAAAGTTGAAAGGGCCCCGAGGTTAGCTTGCATGCCGGTGGAGAAAACTAATACTTTTTCATGCCCAAGGTAGCGCGCTAGTTTTTCCTCTAGTTCCTCATGTAGATTTAGATTTCCATTTAAAAAGCGAGAACCCGTGCATCCAGTCCCATATTTTGAAATGGCCCTTTGAGCTGCCTCGACAACTTCAGGATGATGAGTAAGCCCTAGGTAGTTATTGGAACCGATCATAATTTGGTTTTTACCACCAACCGTAACTTCGTTTCCATCTGACGCTTCAATCGCCCTAAAAAAAGGGTAGAGGTCCATTTGCTTGAGCATATTGGCCTTTTCTATAATCTTGCTCGATTGGTATGATTTTAGCATCAGAATATCCTTTAACTAGCTGAAATAATGGGAATCTAAAAGTTTAAATCGACAGAAAACTACCCCTGTTGGCGTTTGGTGTCAATCTGAAAGCTAGAATGTGTAAAATTTGTTCGACTGAAGTGATTTTGTCTAAGAGAAGGCCGTTTACTTTTTCTTTTGTTTAAAGCGCTTTTGAATCTCTTCTGCTCTTGCCTCAGAGTTAATATAAATAGTCAGGTCCTCTTCAACTTGAGATGGGATTTCACTAAACGCGACTCCTACCTTGAGGCCATCTATCTGCTTACCCTTGTCATTTTTATTGGGAAAAATGCCGGCAATTTTAATTTTTGGGATAAAAAATTTCTTTTTATTAAATAGCAGTTCACAGTCTTGATAAGTTTGGTCTTTTTCAAATAAGGAGCGCTCTGATTCCTCAAGTGTAAAACTCGTGCCTCCTGCTGAAATATCATTACATGGGTAAACTCTATCATTAATTTTGAATTCAACATCAATGTATTCACTTACCATCAGGCGGTAGTTCGATCTTTGCTGGCTTTTGTAGATGATTTGATCGAGAGTTACAGTGTAGGTGCTGGTTTTTTGATTATAGTTTAGGGTTGTGCTTGTAAAAAAAGTAAACTTCCCAAGGGGTATCTTTATCAAAACCTCTTTATCGACTAACGATGATCCTGTTAGCTTAGATAAAAGCCCGCCTTTTTGCTCCAATATTAATTGAGGAATTTCGGCAATACTTTGGTTATCTTGGACTGATTCAATCTGAAAAGTTTCAGCACTTTTTTCACGACCTTTTTCCCATATTGTAACCTCATGCCCAAACTTATCGAGATCTTCAATAAAGCGAGGCATATCCCTTTTAATTAGGGCCGTAAAATAGTGTCGTCGATTTGGGTCATGACTAGTGGTCAAGCTAACACCTTAGAATTAGGAATATCTTTATTAATCATAAACATATTTATTAATTTTTCAAAATATCACCCTGACAGGAAATTTATGTTCGGCTAGAATCCGATTTAAAGTTAGTTAAGCTATTGAGATTTGGTTAAGTTATAAATGTTTAGCTATATAAATTGGCATATATATGGCCTCTAGTTTTTGAGGTCTTAGGAGATTATATGAAGAATGACACACCGAAAACTATTTTTCTCAGAGACTATACAACACCTGACTTTATAATTTCGGAGGTTTTTTTAACCTTTGATTTGGATGATGAGAAAACTCGAGTGACTAATTCGATGAAAATACAGTCGCAGTCTGAAGCCCCAAATTTAGTTCTCAATGGAGAGGAACTGGTTTTTTTGTCTGCCAAAATCAACGGAGAAGATGTTGATTCTTCAAAGCTTGTTTTTAAGGACGATACTTTAACTATTTTAGATGTACCGCGAGAGTTTGAGCTCACGATAGAGAATCAGATTAACCCAAGCGCTAATAAGGCCCTCGATGGCCTTTATAAGTCAGGGACTATCTTTTGTTCGCAAAATGAACCTGAAGGTTTTAGACGGATTACTTATTATATCGACCGGCCTGATGTGATGGCGAAATTTAAAACCAAAATAATTGCGGATAAGAAGAAGTATCCCGTCATGCTTTCAAATGGAAACCCAATTGAAAGTGGTGACTTAGAAGGTGGAAAACATTGGATTATGTGGGAGGATCCGTTTCCGAAGCCTTGCTATCTCTACGCTCTTGTCGCTGGAGATCTAGGCCTTGTTCAAGATGAATTTACAACATGCTCTGGGCGTAAAATTGACCTTCGAATTTATGTGGATAAAGGTAATGAGGATAAGTGTGGCCACGCCATGGAATCACTCAAAAATTCGATGAAGTGGGATGAAGAGAGATTTGGACTTGAATACGATCTTGATATTTATATGATTGTTGCAGTTGATGCTTTCAATATGGGTGCGATGGAAAATAAGGGACTTAACATTTTCAACTCGGCCTATGTTTTGGCCAAGCCAGAAACGGCGACTGACGCCAATTTTATGGGGATTGAAAGTGTTATTGGTCATGAGTATTTTCACAACTGGACAGGAAATAGAATCACATGTCGTGATTGGTTTCAATTGACCCTGAAAGAAGGTCTAACGGTTTTTAGAGATCAAGAATTCAGTGCAGACCTCAACTCTCGAACCGTTCAGCGTATTCAAGATGTTGAGCGGTTAAGGCAGTTTCAATTTGCTGAAGATACAGGCCCTACAGCTCATCCGATTAAACCCGATTCTTATATTGAGATTAACAATTTCTATACTGTTACTATCTATGAAAAAGGAGCTGAAGTCATACGAATGCTCCATACTTTATTGGGTGAGGCCGGCTTTAGAAAGGGGATGGATAAATATTTTGAATTATATGATGGCCAGGCCGTGACGACTGAAGACTTCTTGCACGCGATGAGTGTGGCAAATAATAATATAGATCTTGAGCAATTCAAACTCTGGTACTCTCAGGCCGGAACGCCTCAAATTGATATCACTACTTCATATGATGAAAGTTCAAAAAAGTTTAAATTAAAGCTTTCTCAATCCTGTCCAAAGACTCCTGGACAGGAAGTGAAGAAGGCCTTTTATATCCCACTTAGAGTAGGTCTTGTCGGTCGTTCTGGAGATGATCTGGCATTGCAATTGTCATCTGAACATAGTCATGAAGAGCAGAAATACCTCAAAGAAAAAGGTGTCATCATTCTTAAAGATTATGATGCTGAATATACTTTTGTAAGTGTTACAGAAAGACCAGTCTTATCCTTAAACCGTGGCTTTAGTGCACCTGTAAAACTTAAGTCTTACCATACAGATGAAGAACTCTTATTTTTAATGGCCAACGATAAAGATGAATTTAACCGCTATGAGGCCGCGCAGGTTTTGGCCTTTAATCATATTCAATCTTTTCTTGATGCTAAAAAGAGTGATGGTCGCTCATGGGACGAGATGGCCCAAAGTTTTGAAGATCATGCCTATCTCGAAGCCTATCACACAATGCTTTTAGATAAGGAACTAGATCCTTCGATGAAGATGATGATGTTAGATCTTCCTTCACTGTCGGTTCTTCAGCAGGCCCAAAATCCTGTGAACCACTGTGATGTTGTGGATGCTAAGGATACTCTCACTAGAATTCTAGCGAATCGATTTGAAAAAGAGTTTTTGAGTTTATACCGAGAAAACCATGATGTTTCTTTCAAAATGGACGGTATTGCCATTGGCAAGCGAGCACTGAAGACACTCTGTCTTAGATTTCTTGCGGCCCTTGGTAAGGACGCCTATTTTGATTTGGCCTTAGAGCAATTTGATAATGCGACTAATATGACAGATGAGAGTTCGGCCTTGAATCTAGTGTGTGCACACGCTAATAGTCATCGTGACACGGTAGTTGAACGCTTTTTTGATAAATGGAAGCATGAAACACTCGTTATGCAGAAATGGCTTATGGCCCAGGCCAGCTCTCCTTTGGAGTCAACCTATGAGAATGTTCTAAAGCTCGAGAATAGTGAGGTTTTTGATATTAATATTCCAAACCTTGTAAGGTCTCTGGTCGGATCGTTTGCTCGCAATATGCCACAGTTTCACCATAAAAGTGGTCGCGGCTATGAGTATGTTGCTAAGAAAGTTCTTACTCTTGACTCTCTTAACCCTCAGGTCGCTTCAGGTCTCGTTGGTGCATTTCGTGATTATAAGCGACTCGAAGATGGACAAAGAGACTTAATGAAAGTTCAACTTGAAAAGATTCGCGATTTTGATGGTCTATCGAAGAATACTTTTGAGATTGTTTCTAAAATTTTGAACTCATAGATATTGGAGTTATCGTGAGCATAATGAAATTACCTCTAATGATTTTTTTTTTGTTAAAGTTAATCTTTATTGCACTTCTTTCAAGTGCTCACGCTGACTTACTGCAAACGCGTAGGCCAGACCTGATAAAGAGTGTTGATATTATCGGGTCTATGCACTCTCAGGTCGCTTATGCACGGGCTAAGGAGCATGAGAGTTCTGCAGAGTCCATGGATAGTTCGAAGAGCAATTCATGGCATGGTCCTGAGATCAGACGCTTTCGGCTCGGTTTTATTGTAAACTCTTTTCAAAATGTAAGCGCGCGAGTTGAGGGAATTTTTGTTCCTAATGACGATAAAGAATTTCAAATGCAATTTGCTTACGTTGACTGGAGTAAGTATGATTTTTTTAATCTTCGTTTTGGTTACGACCGGGCAAAGTTCGTGTTTGAAGAGAATACAAGCTCCGGCCAAATTTTAGCGATTGAAAGAAGTCATTTAACAAATCTTAGTAATATTGGTTATCACAATGGGCTTTCTTTTTATGGGCAGATAAGTGATCTTTTTGATTACAACCTCGCTGTGTTGACAAATACCTCAAACCGAAATCCAAAAGGTGAGAATCCTCGCTATATCCATGTCGTAAGTTTTGGCCTTGAATTTGGAGATTACCTTTCTTCTTTAGATAAGCTTCGCCTCGAGTTAGACCTGGTTCATAACGATCAGAAAACTACTGGAGTTACTGACCGTAAACGTGGTATTGCCTTTGCACAACACTTTATTGTTGGCTCATTTGATTGGCGCTCAGAATATATTTGGACCGAGGGTCTTGATCAAAACTTTTTGCGCGGTTTTTACCTTCAGCCTGCCTACTCAATAAGTGATGAAAATCAAATTGTCGTTAGATATGAAAGTATGAACGCTCAGTCGATTGGGGGCATAACGACTTCTTCACGCTATCAAAATCAAATTGGTGAACTGGGTGGGACATATGAAAATGGAGGGGAGCGCTTTGATGCTCTTTATCTTGGCCATAATCATTATTTCTCAGGACATGCTCACAAGCTTATGTTGGGGCTTGAGTTTTCACGACTAAGAAGTGAAGAGAGTCGCGATGTTTATGGCACCACGGCCATGGCATCTTGGCGTTTTGTGTTTTAAAAAAAGACCTTGCCGCGTGAGACAAGGTCTTTTTTGATCAATTTAACTTGTGGTTAAAGAGAAATACTTTGTCCTTCAGAGCGAAGATCTTTTGTGGCCTGATAAATTCTTTCAGTCATCATATTCTCGGCCTTTTTCATCCAAGCACGAGGGTCGTAATATTTTTTATCACCAACCTCTCCTTCAATTTTAAGAACTTTGTCATACTCCCTAAGCATGTGATCGACTACAGGACGTGTGTAGGCGTATTGAGTATCTGTGTCGATATTCATTTTTATTACACCATACTCTAATGTTTTATGAATATCGCTAAGTTCTGATCCCGAACCGCCATGAAAAACCAGGTCGTGAGCGGCCTCTTGTCCAAATTCTGCGATCGTAGAGTCTTGACCCTGTTTGAGAATTTCTGGCCTGAGCTTCACATTTCCTGGCTTGTAAACGCCATGAACATTTCCAAATGTGGCGGCATACATATACCGACCAACAGGTCTCAGCTCTCTTGCCACTTGGACCATTTCCTCTGGTGTTGTGTAGAGCTTGTCCGAAGGAACGTCTTCATTATTAACTCCATCCTCTTCACCACCGACAACTCCGGTCTCAATTTCTAGGATAATCTCACTGTCGGCACATCTTTTTAATAACTCTTTACTTTGAGCAATATTTTCTTCAAAGGGAACCACAGATCCATCAAACATATGCGAGTTAAAAAGGTTTGGAAGCCCATTTCTTCTGCGTTTTTCAGTCTCCTCAATAAGTGGGATTAAGAAGCTTTGAACCATGTCCGGGTGACAGTGGTCTGTATGAAGAGCAATCGTCACATCGAGCTTTTCTGCCATAAGGTGAACGTGTTGGGCGAGGGAGATGGCACCTAAGACCATATCTCCAAGGGCCTGGCCTGAAGCAAACTTTCCTCCACCAGTGGAAACTTGAATAATTCCATCTGACTTCATATCAGCAAAGGCCTTGAGGGCGGCATTGGCCGTTGAGGTTGAGCTTACATTAATGGCCGGGAAAGCAAAGTGTTCTTTTTTAGCACGGTCTAGCATTTTACAATAATTTTCATAGTTAGCGATCGGCATAAGGTCTCTCTTTGTGTGAATTCAGTAGTTTACATTATATTTTTTATCTTAATTTCGAGCATTTAACCTTTTTAAAATGACTTTGCCACTATGCATAGCAGTGTTATCATGGTGGATCTATACCATGAAAATCACATCCCTCAGTTTGCCAAAACGCGAAAAACTGTTTAACTTTGGGCGGTTTATATTTCATGTAATTCGAAATTTTTTATCATAATTTAAGAGGTTGTTATGCTTATGAAAGTAGAAAAGCGTTACTCAATCAAAAAGACAAAAAAAGAAACACTAAAGCAGTGGTACTCGCTAATGAGTTTGGGCCGCATGATTGATGATCGTGCTCCAAATTATCTCAAGCAGGCGATAGGCTGGTCATACCATGCGCCTTACGCTGGTCATGACGCCATCCAGTTGGCGATTGGTCAAGCTTTTACTAAAGGCGAGGATCATCTCTTTCCTTATTATAGGGATATGTTGGTATGTCTTTCGGCAGGGCTTACAGCTGAAGAACTGATTCTTAATGGTATTTCCAAGGCGACGGATTTGGCGTCAGGTGGACGCCATATGAGTAATCACTTTGCTAAGCCTGAATGGAATATTCACAATGTTTCTTCATGTACAGGAAACCACACTCTTCATGCTGTTGGTGTTGCTCGGGCAATGAAGCGCTACGACCATAAAGGTGTTGCTATAAGCTCTCAAGGAGAGTCTTCTGTGTCTGAAGGTTATTGCTATGAAGCTATAAATGGTGCCAGTAATGAAAAACTACCTGTTGTTTTTGTCTTTCAGGATAACGGGTATGGGATCTCCGTTCCTAAGGCAGATCAAACCGCCAACGAAAAAGTTGCCGATAATTTTACTGGGTTCAAAAACTTAAGAATTATTCACTGTGATGGAAAAGATGTTTTTGATTCTATGAATGCGATGATCGAGGCCAGAGAGCATGCGATTAAAAATAGTGAGCCGGTTATTGTTCACGCTGACTGTGTAAGAATTCATTCGCACTCAAACTCTGATAAACATGAGCTATATCGCGATGAAAAAGAGCGAGCTGATGCTCTTGCTCAAGATCCGCTCAAGGCCTTCAGAAAGCAATTAGTGAAAGAAAAAGTTTTTACTGATAAGGAGCTCGATGAAATCGATGCGAAAATGAAAGAAGAACTTTTGGCAGCTCACTCTGAGGCCATGACAGCACCAGACCCAACACCTGAAAGTATTTACGACTATGTTATCCCTTCTCCCTATAAGTCGGAAAAATACCCTAATGGCCTTCCTTCTGATAATCCTTCAGCTAAAGGCGAGGAGATTAAGTTTATTGATGCTTTAAATTCTACGCTCAAAGCTGAATTTCGCCACAATTCTGATACCTTTATTTGGGGGCAAGATATGGCCAATAAGGACAAGGGTGGAATTTTTAATGTTTCCAAAGGAATGCAACAAGAGTTTGGAAAAGAGCGTGTTTTTAATGCTCCAATCGCCGAAGACTTTATTGTTGGGACCGCAAACGGTTTCAGTCGTTTTAATGATGATATACGAGTTGTTGTTGAGGGTGCCGAATTTGCGGATTATTTTTGGCCGGCAATGGAACAATTAGTTGAGTGTTCTCATGATTACTGGCGCTCAAATGGTGCCTTCGCTCCCAACGTGACAATCCGACTTGCCTCTGGTGGCTATATTGGAGGAGGTTTGTATCACTCTCAAAATATCGAGGGAACACTGACTACATTCCCAGGACTTCGAGTTGTCGTACCTGCATTTGCTGATGATGCGGCCGGACTCTTGAGAACATGTATGCGCTCTCGGGGAACATCTTTATTTTTAGAGCCTAAGACCTTGTATAATGCAAAACAGGCCATGGCCTTTGTTCCGGAAGATTTTGAAGTTCCCTTTGGAAAGGCCCGAGTTCGCAGAGAGGGAAGTGATCTCACTATCCTTACATATGGAAATACTGTTCATCACTCTTTAGATGCTGCGGAAAAAATCTCAACAGAGATGGGTAAAGAGATCGA
>SKIL01000290.1 GCA_007116425.1 Bacteriovoracaceae bacterium
CCCCGCCATAATATAATCCCAATTTTCTTCTTCTCCATAAAAGTGACTAGAATTTGTAGCGATGTGCATGATAATATAATCATCAACATTTTCGAAACAGTACTCGTTGTCAGCTAAATCAAGACCTGGGTTTCGAGGAATGTCACATATCGCAGCTTCTGTAAGCGTGTCTGTAGGCCTTGTAGAGCCATTAGAGTCAATATATTGAGCTCTAACAGATATAATATTATCAACTGAAATATAAAGCGGAAGATAGATACTAAAGCCGTGCACTTCTTCAATGTATACCATTGGATCAGGACTATAGTTAAACCCATCCCAGAAAGCAAAATTAAAGTTTCTATACTCTTCTGGTACTTCATCTAGGTTTATGTATCTCCTAGGTTGATAGGGGGCATACATTGACTTTTCTTGAACAAAAGGTGAATTTTCATTGATCGGAAGAGTGCTGAGTATTGCTGTGTCTAGACCCAATGATGGATTTGTAATTTGAAAAGTATCAGTGAGCTCCATATTTGCTTGTATACATCCGTCTTCTGCAGGAGATAAGCACAGGAGAGTTCGATCATAGTTCCAGTTTTGAGAGCTGACGCCACCTGGTACTTCATCGTTAAATGTCCATACTTGATTGATACACTCGAAGTTTTCTGGTGATATTTGAAGTCTTTGGGTGTTCTCCCAGTTATTAGTTCCATCGGCAAATCTTCTAATCCAACCTCCACCACAGCAGTTTTGTCTGCCAGTATCATTAATGGCCTTCCACTGAAAGATTTTAGGTGCCATGACATCACCTGTACCTTCATCAATATGAATCATAGGAGCTTGGGCCCAAATATTAAGACCACTGAGGTCACTTTGATCGGCATCAAAGAGAGGGATACCTCTATAGCGGCTGTATCTACCTAGTTGTCCTGTCGATGTATTCAAAGGCGTACTAAAAGTTCTGAGTGGAATATTTTCTGTTGCACTCGAAACGGGAGTGACATCGCCAGGTAATATATTTGAAGTCGCTGATGTGACTGTGTTCATCCGTGAAAGTTCTGTGTACATCGTAAAGTTTTCACCCACAGGTCGGCAGCAACGGTTTTGTGTCATATCGAATTCTTGAGCTGCAGGTGATGTTGGTGGAGGCGGTGTTTGCGCCTGTCCACAAATTAAAGCTTCTTCCCAATACTTTTTTTCGGCCATAGTTGATCCAAAGTCTGCTGGGCCACGAATCATCGCTTGTGTGCTATGAAGTTCATTTGGACCACAATCAAGATTTGTGTGGCAAACGCTTCCTGCTCTTCTCAAGCAAGCGTCTCTTGCCACTTTGGGTTCTACGAGATTACCAAGTGTAGCAATGGGATTGGCCTCAATGTCGGCAAATGTGGAGACGATGTCGCCATTAGACGGCAGTGTTCGTTTTGATTCTGCGCCACACATATTTTGAAATGATCTTTGAAGTCGCATGAACTGATCATTGTTTGCACTTAGGTTATAGTCGTAGTTCCCATCCTCATCAAAGAGGGGGCAGGACATATATCGATCTAGCCCCTCTGTAGATGACAGGCATCCACTTATTTGTGAGATATAGTCTGTTCTATTTTGGACATCATCGTTTCGATGTTGCTCAATTAAGTCATTAGCGAGTCTTTTTCCTGGAAGGCAGAGACCCATTTCTGAAGGATCGCTGAAAGTCATTCCCATATTATGAATCAGGTTTTGAATGATTTCGAAATCGTCTGTAATTAAGCTATGTGGAGCTCCAACATAGTCTTTAGGACGTCCGAGAACATTGGCGTCTTGTCCAAACAAAACGGAAAAAGGTCCTGCGGGCTCTCTGACAAGCTCTTGATTGTATCCATAACCCTGCTCAAGAGAGGCACAGTAAAAATTTGGAGCACACCTAAAAGCTTTGGCAATTTGCTCATTATTATTTGTCCCAACTGACCAATCTCTTTTACAAGGAGCACCTCTTCCTCGGTAGACACATCTTTTCGTACCCTCAGATAGGTTCATACCACCATTTAAAATTTGAGTGAGAGAGTTAAAGTTGTGCTCCATCTCAGCTCTTTCATTTCCGTTGATGTCAAAACGAGGCCATTTTGTTTGGTAGCGGTTAACATCGACACATGTGTACTCCCATCCAAGTCTCGTGACACAATCGCTATCTACCTCACAGTAATGATTTGCCTGACATGTTCCACCTTGATTCTGCCTTGGATGGTCTAAATTAAAGTCCGGATCAAAATCGTAATTAGCGGCCACGTTCCCACCTAGGTCTTGAACAACACTTACATTGATACTGCTGGCATCTGCTAAGTCTGCAAACGGTGCATTGATTGCGAGAAATAATTTATTACTTTGAGCTACGACTCTACGACCATTTCCGATGGCAAACCAAGAGACTCCATCAAATGATCCAATTAATGCCCCAAGATTAAATCCAAACCAATCTCTTTGATATCCATTAATGTATAAGGCCGCTTGAGTTCTTAATCTTCTCAATCTTTGATCTTGCACATCAGGTCTTGCCATATGAGTGAAGGGAAGCATTGTTGGGGGAACCCAGCACGCTCTTCCAAAAATAGTGTCTTCATAGTTTCCGAGCTTGAAATTATTTTCATATTGGTTTCGGGCCGTACTGAAACCTGATGCTTGTAAACCTCTTCCATTTTGTGAAGAGGGGAAGGGTCTAAATGCTTGAAACCAACTATCCGAAGCACACATTGGGCATGGGGTATACATTCCAGAGGTTGTACTAATGATATAGGCCTGGTCAAAGTCAACGTTGATCATCTGTGCCGGTTTTGCACGGTTAAGTTGCACATTCATTTGTCCCAAAATAGCATTCATACTGAACGTAGTTTTATTAGGAAATGACTTTGTTCCCTCGTCACCGTAAAGAAACTCTTCACCTTCTTGAAGAATGTTTGAGTTATATAAATTATCTAATGAGTCATAGAGCTTACCTTCCTCATCAAAAAAACGATGTGGAGCACTTCTTGCTGAAATTGAAACGGTTAAGTCTTGAAACGGTGGTGGTTCTAAATCTGGATCAGGAACAAGACATACAATATCTTCAATTTGATTGAATGAGTTCATGATTGCTTTCAGTCCAAAGTCAGGGCAGTGAGGTTCCTCGGGATGGCTTGGAAATGGGTCTGCTTGGCATCCACATCTACGCCATATATTTCCTCTTACCACTTCATAAGCTTCAAGCGTTCCGTTAATTATATTATTACTTTCAGGGTAGTAGCTTTCCCAGCTATGGCCATTTGATTCACAACTCGTCTTATTATTAAAAAGTTTATTTGAACATATTCCTACTCTACAGTATGGTGTCCATGCACTACCTGAATCTTCACATATCGTTCTGTTTGTGATGGATGAATCACTACATTCTCCAAGGCCATAGTTCGGAGAACTACTCTTGCCCTCTTCAAGGCACCAGTACTCTGATTTGAGTTTGTTTAGTCTTTCTCTTACTTCATCTTCTGGGTTTGTTGGACTGGTGCTTGGA
Organism: Bacteriovoracaceae bacterium; assembly: GCA_007116425.1. Classification (GTDB taxonomy): domain Bacteria; phylum Bdellovibrionota; class Bacteriovoracia; order Bacteriovoracales; family Bacteriovoracaceae; genus SKIL01. The sequence continues at coordinate 3,506 of SKIL01000290.1, forward strand.
GGTGGAGTTCCTATAGATTCTGAGCAAACAAAAAAGACCTCTGGATAATTAACAAATGCCATGGGGTTTTGATCGATTTCACTGAGAGCTTGTAAATAAAGTTCAGAGTTCGTGTCTACTCCTGACCGAAGGCTTCCATCATTAACACATTGGCCATCGAGACAACAATCAAATCCTTGGGCGCGACACTCTGAATTCGTACAGCTGGTTGATGGAGTTGATGCATTGTTTGAGATATCTATTCTGAGCTGAAGCCCTGTTGTATTTAATTCAAATGTCTCCAGTAAGGTCATAGGGGAGATGCTTTCTCGATGAAGAGTTATTGACTCTGATGAAATAATCCCACTGCAGTTTGAACAGAGTTCTGGAGGAAAAAAACTGACATCTGTTGGGGGAGTGAGGTTTGTTATTTCTTCTCTACTTGATGTAAGCCAAGGCGCGGTACCTGAGCACATATCGGAATTCTCTAATTTAGATGCAATATCAATTCTGAAGAGTCTCTCTGTATTCGTTGATCCTGGTGAAGTATATGTTATAGGAATGGCCCTTGACCTTAATTGTTTTCTTTGACCCTGAATTAGGTAATTAAAGACGATGCAATGGGGAACCTGATGGTTGACAAGATATCTATGGACGGCATCTCCGCGCAAGTATATAACAGTTTTTATAGACTCATTTACTATGGCAGGGCCATTAACTCTTTGGCCTTCAAGAAACCAATAAAGTTCTTGTCCACTTTGACTATCGGGAGTTTCTGCAAAGTCATTCGTCTCATCCGGAGTTTCCATTGAAGCTTGAGACCTTGAGCGTGAGTTCTTTTCATTTTCAAGTGGAACACATGAAGATAAGCATAATAGAGCAAGAATGGTAACAAAAGATTGAGATATCCTCTTTATAATGGGATATTCTCCAGTTAATACGAAATAATGTATTAAACTTTTTGCCATTTTGGGCCTATCTCTCCTTAAGCTCACAGGTCCTTCTATAAGCTCTCCCTGCACTTATCGACGCATAAGTGCTCATAATTTAATTATAAACGCTTAGTAGAGTTGTTCACTCTGATCTTGATTAAGCCTTTGATTTTACAGGATTAATATTAGTGGAAATGTTTGCCTTTCTAACTCAAGTGCCGTATTTTATGGGCTTCAAATTAGATTTATCTGGTAGAGTAGTAAAACTGCTCTGATGTGCTTCCCGGTAGATTTGTATTTGGGCTGCCATAGTAAAAATTGGGCTGCATAAACTGACTTCTTGGATAAAAACGCCCAGCAGGGTTAAAAAATCCACCATAACCTGGGACAAAACCTCCATAAAAGTGATCCCTATAACTGGCCATCCACTTTTGATTCATGCCCATTTGCTCGTTTGCAAACATTCTTGCGCTATTTTGTTGATACTGAAAAACTGCTGGGATCGCCGTTGTTTCAATTCCTTTTCCTAAGGCCTTTGCAAACATGACCCAGTAGTTTCCTTTAGGTGTTCTAATTGTATTACCGGCCTCATCCGTGGTGAAGTGGTACTTTGAATGAAGATTGACCCAGTAGTCATCAAGGGGTGGAGTATATCGTATAGGTTTATTATCTCTTCCTCTGTCGCGTGATTCTGTTGCAATTTGATCAGTTGTCGCCGGTCTTCTACGCTCTCTCTCTTCCGGATCAGTAGGTGGTGTAAGAGGTCTATGATTATCCGGACCTTGATGTTCCTCAGAATGATCAGTGATGTATTGATCGGTTTGAGTGTCACTTATATTTTGATCATTGTTATCATTTATATCATTGTCAGCGTCAGTAATAGTATCAGCTGAAGCGGTACCAATTATGTGGCAAGTATGATTGAAAAGGGTTCTGTATTGTTGCTGTTTACAGATATGAGATATTTCATCATGAATGGTCTCAAATTCATGCGAAAGTAGCTCTTGCTCTAAGGCAAATATAATTTGATTTGAATTATCTACTAGTGTTATCACTGGTGGTGTTGCCGCAATTTCTTCATTCTGAGTACAAATTAGAAAGTTGTTATTTGGTAATTTGCCTTCCTTGCAGCTTGTTTTAAGGATAGTGGTATTAAACCCCATAAGATGATTGAGCCCGATATAGTCATCTCCGCTTTTTATTTGATTAATATCATCATCAACAATTGATATTCTATCATCCAAGTTTCTTTGCATCTGTTCAAAGAGGTTCGGGTTTTTACTCAAGTCATCAAGGCATTTTGTAAGAGTCGAATTTGCCGATTGGTTTAGGCTGAAGTTTTGGTTGTCTTGACTTGTAAAAAAAGATGCCTGATTTTTACTGCCTGTGGTAGAGCATATCTGCGACAACTTTTCATTGATGAACTGAACTCGATCTCTTTGTAGTTGGCCTTCATTTTCATCAGCTGATTCTAGAATTTCCAGTTTAAAATCTGAACGCTTTACGCTTTCTGCAAAATTATAAAGCATTCTATCAATAATTCCTCGATCTCCACTTATTAAGTCATCTTCCTCGAGTAAAGATTGATTTCTTTCAATTGTAGCTCTTATCTGTTGGTTGATATTTGCTTGGGCCTGAGAATCAATATTATCTATTCGGTCCATACTCTCATGAAGTTCAGAAATATATCTTGAAAGATCAGGTGAGATTGTTGGAGAGTTTGCCGGCCGCCTCAAGTTGCGATCAATTTCATCTGTGAGGTCTGGATTCAATATTCTTTGAGGCCAGCTTCTTTGGTCGCGCATTAGGTTTAATTGCTCAGAATATCGATTTATATTAGAGTTGATTTCATCTCGTACCTGTTCTTGAAATTCGGCCAGAGTTTCGGATAATCTTGGTTGGTCATTGAGCGTTTCAGAAATATCTTGTAGTTGTAAATGACAATATGTTTCACTTTGAAGTCCTTCTTTTTCTTTTGATCTTGTCGATCCAAAGCTGTCTTTTTCATCTGAATGATTTGCTGAAGACTCATTTAACCGTTGATTAAAGAGACATTGTCTGTATTCGTCGAGAGATTGACTTATTTGGAGCATTTGAGAGTGGTCAGATGTTGATCTTCTGTTGATCTCTCTTCCCATCGCCTGATCTAACTCAATCGCTCTGTCCAGAACACTTAAGGGTTGTGGATATTGACCTCTTTCGACTTGAAGCATTTGGTATAGTTCATTTAGGTTTGTGCTTCTTTCATTTCGAATTTGAGCTGAAGATAACTCGGAGATACTTTCAGAAACTGGTGCTTGAGTTTCACTTGATAGATAGTAGGCCGAGGCAAAATTGTTAATCATTTGCTTTAATTCTTCAGGGTTTGAAACTTGCATGCCGAGTGAATCTCGATCATCACCTCTTAAAACTTGGCATAGACCGGTTTGGTTTGTTGGACTTGATTGACATCTATGTTGAATAACTGAAAAAAGTCCTTCCTCTTTGAGTTGATTTTCTAAGTTTATTTTATCTCTTCCCGTTTTTGACTCAATTTCAAGAATATCACCAATCATATCTTCAAGAATATTAAGTCTCGTCATAGCATCTATACCGTCTTTAATACCTCTATGACTTTCATACAAATCTCTTAAGGGCATACCCTCTATATCTGTTGGGTCAAGGTCTAAAACTTCATCAAAAAACTGTTTATACCTTTCGAGTAATTCGCCAACGCCATCAAAGATCGTTTTTTGAGCAAGAAGTTCTGCCTTTTCTCTTTTCAGGTCAGCAAGTGTTTTGTCGCCATCATTTTTTGTTAGATTATAGCTTGCTTGAAATACATCAGTTGTTTCGTCTCTTAATTCTTCACATTGCTCTCTCGTGAGCGCACTCGAATATGTAATTTCAGAAAAAACAAGAGAGCACCCTATCAGTAGTGCAAGATTGATTTTCTTGAAATTTTTAAATGCCTTTTCATATTTTTTTTTCATCAGTTTATTCTGCTTGAGTTTTCACTGTATCCTTATTTGTAAGCTTTCTTTTAATAATACAGTGCTTTGTTCTGATCGGTTATTTGATAAAAAAAGTTAAGTGTAAGGTATGTGCCGAGAAGTGTTTTAAGTAATTGATAAATTTAGAGCAATATAAGTTTTTATATTCTCTAGTTTTTGATTTTCTAGATATTTTAGTGGCAAGAATTTATGGCACTTTTTAAAATTGATTACCCATGGCCTGAAGTCATGAAGCTCTCGCTAAAGTCGATACTTTGGCCACTATCAGCTTGAGAGAAAAAGAAGTCTTGAGTTAATTTTAAGGTTTCATCTATTTCAGGTGTTTTGAAAAGTAGATCTCTAAAGAGGCCAGCGCCTTTAAACCCTGCGGCCATCCATATAATATGCTTGCGCATTTGTACAAGTAGATGTCTTGGCGCTATTTCTTGTTGTGATTCTCGAATATAGTCGGCCAGAACCAGAATGACTTCTAGATAGTCTCTTGCCGTAAAGTAGGGGAGATCTTCTGTTGTTTGTAGTTCTGACTCTAAAAAAAGAAAGGGGTTTCTCAATGGCCCCCTTCCTAGCATTAATGCTTGGCAATTTGTTTGTTGAAGTCTCGTTTGGACTTGTTGTGCTGTATTTAAGTCTCCATTTCCAATCAGTGGAAGGATATTGTTATTGGCCAATGTTTCAAGATATTCCCAGTCGGCATGACCTTTATATTGCTGAGTTCTGGTTCTCCCATGAACTGCAACAAACTCAATGCCCTCTTCTTTAGCGATGTGAAGAACTTCGTCTGCATTTCTATTGTCTTGGTCCCAACCGGTTCTAATTTTGATTGTTAGGGGAACTGGAATGGCATTTTTTATGGCCTTAAAAAAGTCGGCCAGCTTTGTTGGGTCTTTTAGTAGGGCAGAGCCCCCACCTTTTGATACGACCTTTCTTACTGGGCATCCCATATTGATATCGATGAATTTTGGCATGACTTCTTGGTCACAGGCAACCTGGGCCGCAAGTGCCATCTTTTGAGCGTCTTCTCCAAAAAGTTGGATTCCAACACTTTTTTCTTTTGGATGAATTTTGAGCATATCCAGTGTTTTTTCATTCTTATAATTTATTCCATGACAGGAAATGAGCTCGCTGACCGTGCCACCTGCACCAAGGTCTTCCATAAGTCTGCGAAATGGAGACTTGCAAATCATTGACATCGGTGCCAATAAAAGAGGCGATTGAAACCCAACAGAGCCTAAACTTATAGGTTTACGTCTTTCTAAAAGAGGCCGTATTTTATCATTCAGCGACTTTGAGAAAGGGAGCTCTTGAGTTTGAGTGTTTTCTTTACTAATTTCCATTAGCAGGATAAATATCAGTCGAAGACAGAATGCGTCAAGCCAAAGTCATGACTGTGGCAATTTTTATGATTAAGTAAGCAAGGGAGTTTTGTATGTACCCTCCTGAGGAATGCCGTGGACTTATCGTTTTTGATTGTGATGACACCTTATGGGATCCATTAAATAGGGTTTGTTTTAAGGGAATACCAGAGCTACTTCAAAAACTGGTTCAAGAAAAGTTGTGCCTTGTCGTCTGGACGGGAAGGTCGAGAAGCTCGTGCTTTAAATTGTTTAAAGAGTTTGGTATTCTCTCCTATTTTTGGGAGATCTATTGCGGGGATGATTTAATAGTTAAGCCTTATCCAGGTGAGATTGTTGAGTTGGCAAATACATTTGAGAAGAAGATCATGATCGGAGATCTAGAGGTCGACCATCAAGCCGCGCAAACCATTCAGGCCCATTTTTTATGGGCGGGCTGGTCGCAAGGTGATCCTGAAGTTGGTGAAAAAC
>SKIL01000058.1 GCA_007116425.1 Bacteriovoracaceae bacterium
AGATTGTAATCAAAACTCTGAGGTTTTTTATAGTTTTTGTAATACTTCTTCCTTTTCAACATATTTAAAATCAAACGTGACAACCAAGGAAGAAAAGCAATGAGCAAAAAAGAGCTAATAATTCTAAAGGAAAGTATATCTTCTAGATTTTCAATTTGGCCCAATTGAGTTCCAGCGTTCACATAAACAATTGTTCCAGGAAGCATACCAATTTGACTAACGAAGAAGAAAGTCCTGACTTTCATAGGAGTCAAGGCCATTAACAAATTAACCAGAAAGAACGGAAATAAAGGAACAAGTCTTATACTAAAGAGATAGAAGGCGCCTTCCTTTCTAACTCCTTCGTTAATAGGTCTCAGCTTATCCCTGTATCTTGTTTGAATAAAATCTCGAAACAAAAAACGGGCCAACAAGAATGCAAAACATGCTCCGATGGTACTGGCAAATGAGACAAAAACGACCCCTAACGCAAGTCCCATTAACGATCCAGCAGCAAGAGATAAAACGGTTGCACCGGGTATTGATATCGCAACTGACAAAATATAAATGACAAAAAATATAGCTGAAAAGGTAGCGGGCGCAGTGGCAAAATAGTCGCTAAGCTTTCCGTGCTGCTGTTGAAGAGAACCTAAAGACAATAAAGAGTGAAGCTCAAATATATATACGCTAGAGACGATAAGAATAAGACAAATGGTAATGAGAATCTTCATCAGTATTCGATTCAAAAAACGTTCCTCGTTATCAAGAAATTATATGTTCATAGAATAGGCTTTAATGGATCTACAATCAAATCTTGTTTATCGATAAAAGTGATTGTTCTACAACTCTCACCTACTTAAAGCTTTTCATTTAATAAAAGGCCAATTTGTTCTTGCCACACACTATAATTAATGTGATCAGGGACAGATATTTGATGATAGTACCTTCGTAGACCAAAACTTTTTGACGACTGGATGATTTGAAGTTCCCAATTTTCAAGTTGGTTTCGATTAATAAAGTTTTGAATTCCCTCAGGGCTGATAAGCTCATCTTTTTCATGAACAAACACTATTGTTGGAATATTGATATAACCAATTTTTAAACCGTCTTGGAGTTCACTTTGAACTCTAAACAGCTCTCGATAAGCTTTTAATGAACTCCCTTTTGCGGCCCTTTCACTTGGGTCCGTAATTGTGGGAATTGTGATATTTTCATCTAAAAAATCCAATAATGTGACTAGATAGGATGTTGGTCGAAACTCTAAGGCCGGAGCAAATAAAAACATCTTATCAAAAACCTTTGGATTGAGGGCCAGATGCCTTACACCTAAGGCCCCACCAAGAGAGAAGCCTAGGAATATGCGCTGATTTAATTCATACTTCTTAAGCAGTTGATCTGATCGAGAGAGTACATACTTGAGCTGATCATCCCAACAGCGATCCTTGATCTCCGACATTTCTTCATCGGCGGACTGCTCAAAATGTCCTTGCAGTGATAACCGCAAAGTAATGTAATTTCTTTCTAAGAGAATATCTCTCAAAAAGTTCATCATTTCAGGATTTTGATTTAGGCCATGAACCAAAATTGCAACACCACTAATAGCGTCACTAGGGCCTGAGTCTGGTGTTCTTTTTTGAATAATTTCATCTCCAAGAGAGCATGCCGCAGACACGTAGTGGGAAGAGAGAAGAAAGAAAGAGAGACCAAAAAATAAAGCTAAGCGAAACATAGAGAGCTCCTTTTCTCATGCTCTAAAAGCTTTGACTTGAGTTGCGATCCTCCAATATATCCTCCGACCTTATTTACGGCAACAACTCTATGACATGGAATAAAAAGGCAAATGGGGTTACGGCCAACAGCATTGCCGACCGCACGAGACGAATTGGGAGCATTTAAAGATTGGGCAATAGACTTATATGTACATGTCTGTGCATAGGGAATCGAACCCACTAGCTTCCAAACTTTCCTTTGAAAGTCGGTACCACAAATATCTAACTTCGGTAATTTTTTTAATGAAAAGTCACGAGGTGAAAAAAAATAACTCTCTAAGAGCTCGATCGCCTGAGATAAAAAATCCCGTGCTTCGAGAGAGTCATCAGATGAAGACTCTCCCGGAGGAGTCCAACCGAGATAATTTAGCCCATCATATGAGCTTCTCAAATAAATTTCTATCGCTTCGCCCTGCCAAGAAGAGCTCCACAATCTCACACTCATCGCGCTTTACTAGTCTCTTGAACTAGACATTTTAAGAAGTTGTTCAATGGCATAGAGTGCATTTTCATGGTTTTTATCCCCTGGACCTAAGCTTGCTCCATGCTGAAGAGACTCATCAAGATAAAAACCATGTTTTTCATGTAAATACCAGGCCATCCAAGAAGAAGCTCGTGCCCCACTAGAGCAATAGATTAGTGTTTTAACAGAATCATCCTCACCTCTAACGGCCGCTGTAATTTGTTCCATTGTACTAGTTTCAATATTCTGATTTGCAACCGACTCCCGAGTAAAGGGCACATGATGGAACTCTAAACCTAGCTCTTCAATCTGCGCTTTCTCTTTTTCGAATTGCTCAAGAGGGTAATTCTCTTCGCCAATTTGTCTAATATTCACGATTCTCTCATAGCCTGCGTCTTTATAAACCTTGAAGTCTCTATCTGATTGGTCTCCAGAAAAACCAAGATTTTCATAAACTTTCACACCATCTATTGAGCTTTTTGTTGTGTAGTGACCACAAGAGGCCACGATAAATGCCAGTAATAAAAACGTAATTTTCTTCATATATATTCTCCTAATTTAAAAACCTAAATTGGCATAAATTCTATCATAAATCTATTTGCGCCTAAACTCTGCCTCAATTGTATCAGAGTCGCCTATATGGTTTTTGTTTGTGCTCTGTGTATTTTTAGGTCTTCCATAGGTTTGGCCATGGTAGTAAAACGAAACTCTTCCAGGACGAAAGGTCCACTTTTCAAGTCCCTCACCTCCGAAGGCCACGAGCCAACTCATGACAACGAGAATTGGGTTGGTTTGGAAATAATTAACTGTCGCCAAGATGGCCACAAGAAAACGTGGGCAAAAAACCCAGCCAAGCCACCAAGCGATGCCGCCAAATGGCACAGAGGAGAAAAGCAGAGTTAATCGAGGAAAAAGGGTGACAAAAAAGAGAAAAAAGACCCCTCTTTTATCAAAATAATTAACTGTACCGAACTCATAACCAAAGTACTCAATCAAAAGACTTGACGCAGCAAGCAAGGTTAGAAATATAAGGACAGATTTAAAAACAATATTCATGCGCCTAGAGATACCATGTGCCCACCCCTTAGCCTAGGGCTTGACATATTTTTTACCTAAACGCAGCGCTCATAAATAAAGCGAAACAAGTCTCGTGTTGTAAGCACTCCAAAAACTTCATTATCTTCATTGAGTATTGGCAGACAACTTATCTCTTCACGCTCAAAAACCAAGGCCACCTTATCTATTGTTACATCCTCAGATGCGGCCAAAACAACAGTCGTGGTAATCTCACCAACGCTGATACTTTTTGAGCCTGGTAATTTTTTAACTAAATTTAAATCTCGGTCACTTATGATGCCGAAAAATTGATTGTCTTTTTTTACAATAAGGTGATGGACCTTATGACTTTGCATCTGCTTGTAACACTCAAACAAAGATTCAGAAGCATCAATGCTATGAAGGTTTTTTGAAATAAAAGCGTGAACTCCCGTTTCATTCCCAAGAGAGCTCGCACCTAAGGTTGCCGACTGAGATCGAAAGGCCTTTTGGCCATTATCTCGAGCAAGAGAGGGTAAAGTTTCGGAAAGATTACTTGCAGGCCCTCCCCCTAGATAAGGGGGAGTATACTCGACCCATTCACTCTTTAATAAAATATAGAACACTTTGCCCACCCACTTAAAAACTTATTGCTTATTTAGAATTAAAGTCGGCCAAAAGCTTAAGGGCGTCAGTCGATGTAAAAATACCGACAATCTTTCCCTCAGAATTATTAATTAAGGCCGAATTGATTCGACGCTCTACCATCTGCTTGGCAAGATTAACAATTGGCTCCTCAGTGCTCACAACAAAAGGTTCTGATGTCATGATATCCTTGCAAAGAATTTCCTTGCCATCCGCATGATCATGAATAAATTGAAGATCACGATCACTGATCATACCAACCGCAACACCTTTTTCAAGCACAGGTAAATGACGAACTTGCCTTTTTTGCATTTCATTATAAGCATCAAATACGGTTTGTTCTGGGTATAAAAAGGCCAAGCGACTTGTCACGAAAGCATTAGCTGTAAGCGTTTCCATTCATAATCCTTTGAAATTGATTTAATAAATTGCCTTATCATCTTAGTTCATTTTAAGAATCAAAATATAATTTAAATCATACTTTTAGATGATTAATGGTCAAGCCTATTCAGCATCTTTAAATCGAGCAATTCTGTTAGAATTTGATATATCGACTGAGAATATCGTGCATCAGGATAGAAGCTATGATTCCAGTCAGTAACTCCCCTATTTACAATCGCTTGATTACGAGACTTAAATTCTCCAGCGTAATGATCCATTAATGGTAAAATAAAACGTGAGAGAAAATCCTCTTGCATCTCCACAATGGCATCAAAGTACGGGGAGTCATAAGCTTCAAATTGTTCAACTGTCAGTAAATATTGTTCAATTTGATCGTATAAAACAAAGGCCGTTGACAAGAAGTACATAAGTTCGACTCCAGTCGTCGTAATTTGCCTCGACTCCAACTCTGGAATAGTTAGATCAAGATGACTTGAGACCTGTTGATGAATGCCCTGCATGATTCTGAGGTCTGGGTGAGTCGCTGCGATCATTCCGCGATATTGAGTTAAGACGTGTATAAACCGATGATACAAACTCATTTTAGTATAATCACTATTTCTAAAGAGCTGATTAGCAAACTGATGATCACGCAATAATACATCTAATTCTTCCGGTGACTGGGCCGCCAAAATAGGTCGAAACAATTCTTCTGCATCAAGCATAATTCGATAGAGTTCATTCTTATCAGCGTTTGCCATATTACCGACTGTGGAAAAATCAAATCTTAACACATCTTGATCAAGATCAACTAAAGGTCTCAGCTGACTTGAGTGCATTGGTTTTCTCATCCGCACTTCAAAAGATTTCCCTAAAATATGTGGATTAAGTTGCAATAAAAACTCATCTCTGTGGGCCAAGATTTTTGCATACTGATTAAGGCGAACGCCTCTAAGCTGTACGTTTTCGTTTGAATCTTTATCTCGTGGGTTAAGGTAGCGACCGATTGCACCCATAACCAGGCGTTTAACCCTCTGACTTAGCCCTGAAGAAAAGTTTAAATCACCGGCCAGAGTATTAATCATTCTATCTAATATCGAAACATCCCCACCGATTCTCACTTGAACTCGCTGTAGGTCGAGTCTTAAGACTTGATCATGAAAAAAGACTTCATTTTCGACCAAAGAGAGTTCTCGCTCATAATTCGACAAAGGAACTAAGTCCATTTCAAGATCGGCCTTTACTCCAATAGAACGTTCTGTAATCGGATATTTGTCGCCGAACCATCTAGCGGGATTGAGAGGCGACCTTCTTTTCTTTTCAATATGAGTTAACAATACATCAACTTGTAATTGCCCTTCTTCAGAAACATCAAGACTAAAATCCTGCAAGATATAGGCCTCGACTTCGGACTCAGTTCTAAGTTTTGCACGAACCTCAGTATTTTGTTTGTCATAAGCTTCGGCCAAAATTGAGTTGACTAAATCTTTAAAGCTTTCAAGATCAAGTGTAACCGAGAGATCTGTTGACTCTGTTTGATCAATTGAAAGCCCCGTGAAACCAGCGCTATCATAATACTCGTCTCTGGTTTCAAGGTGTTTTACATAATTGAGAGTTCTCTCATTATCACCTAAAGCAAGCTCTAAATATGTTTGGTTCGCCTCATGATCGTAAATGGGCATGACATTCCAGACTTGTACTTGATTATCAGATGCCAAGATTGATTCACTAATAACTCTTGGATTCAAGTGAATCAAAAGCATCTCACTTTCTTCATCATACTTAATAAGCTCTTTTAAAATGAGTTCTGTTTTACCGGCAACAAAATCTCTCCCAACAGTAATAAAAGGATTATTTTGAATATCAACTAATGTCAGGTTTTTGAGGGCCTCCGCCAAAGAGAAGTCACGCAAGCGTGAATCAAGCGCACGATAAATTTCCTCTTGCTGCTGAATGTGTTGGCGCAATACTTTATAGGGATCCCTGACATCATCAGAGTCTCCAGGTAAATCAATCCAAGTGGCAGCAAGGCTATGAGCGATCGCCATTTTTGCAAAATTTAAAATGAACTGCCCATTGCGACCACTCTTTTCAAAAAAGATTCGCTGACTTCCTGTAAATAAAGATAACGAGCGTATATCCATTGCAAGCGTACTATTTGGTAGCATGTAGGCGCGAACAGTTAATTCAAAAGGTACCCCACTTCCATACTGATCCTCGGCCAACCGAATAGGCAGCTCACCGAGATTAACATCTGAATCTTCAAAGCCCATCGAAATAAGATAATTAAAATCAAGATTAACGATTCCTCTCGCAACAACGCCTGGTAACTGTGGTGCCAAGACAATATTTAATTGAGAAAAAAGGTCTTCGCCCTCAAAGTCAAAATCTCTAAAGAATCGTACGGCCTGATCAACCGACTTCTGAGAAAGACGTTTTTGTAAAAATGGCCACTGTTGGTCTTCTTTTCTAGATCTGATGATATTTTGTTGAGCGAGTCTTTGTCGGCGCTGCAAATCGGCCAATGTGGAAAGAGCAAACTCACGAGACTCTTCAAAAAAGTGATAATAGGTTTCTTCAGGGTGAGATAAAAACTCTAGGTTCCCCATAGACAAAGCTGAGCGCGCCCTTTGATTTAAAGTCGATTGCAGTCGATCAACTTCATTATTTAAGAAGGGGCCCTCAATCTCAAGTTCGAGCTGATGTTTTATCTCGGCGATCATTTGCTCAAACTTCTCACCATGCTTCTGTGCTTGATATGAGTGATTCGAGTAAAGCTCCCCCCTCAGTTCACTTAAGCTTCTCGACTCTCTTTCACCTCTGGCAATGGCATTATTTAGCCAAAGCTCCCCAGGACGATTAACACCGGCCTCTATTCTAAATACGACTTGGTCAGTTCCTGTAAGTAGAACTGGAGAAAATTGCCACAAACGAAGATCATCAATTTCTGCAAAACGTGACAGATCGGCAAACTCCGAAAGATTCAATCGAAAACTCACTGTGTTCTCTCTAAACCGAATATTTTTGCGCTCGATAAATTGTTTCGCAAGCATTGTAGGATCTGAGCTATCAAGTGGAACCTCAGGATTAATATCTAAGATAAAATCAACAAAACTAGAATGTGACATTAAAGTAGCAAATAATCTTCCAAGTATTCCAAAAGAGTTTACATACTCCTGGCCATCAAGTTTGAAAGAAATGAACTCAAACTGAACAAAGCTGCTTACAGATAAAAGTCGTGCAGATGGTAATCGCAAAACTATTTTTAAATCAAATTCTCGATAGAGAGAAAAGCCTCCTGCTGCATCCTCTAAGCTCTGTAAAACATCTCCTGGAAGCTCGGCCTTGGCCTCCAAAACCAAAAGGCGATTTAATGGATCAAAATCTAGTCGCTCAACATATGTTATCGGTGAATCTTCATGGGTGAGAATAGATTTTAGTTCTCTTTTAACAATATTGATTGGGATATTGACCGTGACCAAAGACTCTTGTGCAAGGAGAATTGACTGGTGAGTTTTTTGTTTATTCGCAAAAACATAAGTCGTTTGAAAAACTGAAGAGATAAGAATTAATGATAGGACTAATAAACGCTTCATCGACCTTCCCACAACACCTTAAACTATGGCCCAACAAGTCAAAAAATATACTCGTAAGTTCCCATACATCACTAGTAAAAAATAAAATGCTGTAAAAAGGTGTATACTTTCCGCTTGAAGCCATCTTAAAAACGGCCTATTCTAACTGGCATGAAATTAAAAAACCTCAACGATAAAAGTATCTTGGTTATCGGGGCCAACTCTAGTTATAGGGATAACCTCTCCTCGCGTCTAAGAAGTAATGGCATGAATGTCGAGCAGGCCGGCGGTGGCTTTCATGGATTAAATATGCTTGAAGACAAAGATAACTCTTTTGATGCCCTCATTATAGTCGATGACATATCTGACACTTCAGGAAGAGAGGCGATGTCACATATTCGAACTCTTTTCTCGAAGAAAGAACTGCCCATACTCTTTATTGGAGAGGCAGAGAATAAGGATGAAGTGCTTGAAATATTTGAATGGGGAGCTTCAACATTTACTCTTAGAGAGAGTAATTTCTCTGTTATTCTCGAAAAACTCTCCAATCTTTTCAAAAAATCAGCATAATTTTACACCTCTACAGCTCTCTCCTTGCGTTATCGAACAAAAATAGTTATTCAAGTTCCAGATTATTTAGTCGCGAACATCCAAATAAGGGCCTTTATTATGTTTTCATTTTTTACACAAAGTTCACTTTCCAAAAAAGGTGTAGGCATTGTTTTTATACTTTCTACTCTTTTTATTGCTGGTCAAGCCGCTGCACAATCAATCACTTATAGGTCTGTGGATGGACAATTGGCCTCCAAAAATGAACTCATGACTAAGGTTCATCATAAGTACTTAGAGTATCGAAATGTTTATATGAAATTTGTCGGTCTGAGTTCTGTTGTGGCCCGCTATGAGTATGAAAAAGCATTTCCTAGTCAAAATCTTTACTCTGTGGCCAGGGCATCTGTAAATTGGCCAAGAACAAGTGAATGGGACATGGTTTTATCTTCAGATCTTTACCTAGATTATGAAGGAGAGCTCAAACCAGGAACAGAAAGCTTTAATCGCGCTGTCATGAAGGCAACCGGTAACCTACATGTTGAGTGTCGATTTGGACGTAGTCTAGCTAGAGAACTAAAGAAAACGAGAGATGCTTTCGTTAAGGCCTTAATCGAATTGGCCCAAAAGCATTCAATAGAGCTTTATACTGGCGAATATCAAACAAGTTTTACAGGTAAAGAGTTTGCTATTTTAATTGATACGGAAATCAACCAGTTACTTCTTTTAGAGGCAGGCTACGTCGAGTAAGCTTAAGCTTTAAAACCTAAAGATTTTACAAACTCAAGCAAAAACCTTGAGCAAAATACTG
>SKIL01000168.1 GCA_007116425.1 Bacteriovoracaceae bacterium
CAATATAATGAAACCATTTACCGACTGCACTCTGAAGTGGTAACCTTTTCTTGTTTTACTGGGAAAAGGAGTTCACCAGATGTATTTACTTTTACGACGAAGTATTTTTGTTGGTCTAATAGCATTTTTCAGTTTCAATCTGTTTGCGCAAGATCTTCTGCAAGAGCGAATTAGAAAGATTGATAACCGAAAGCGCTCTGTTTATATCGATCAAGGAATTATTCATAACGGAGGAGAAAATAGAACTTCTACCGTGAAAGCTATCCGCCAAAGCTATTCCAGTGATAGGGGTTATGAGCGACTTGTTTTTGACTTTACTACTGATGAACTTCCTCGAATTTACGGGCATATCTCAAAATCAGATAGAAGGCTTTATTTAGACTTTTTCAGGACATCTATCTCTGATGGAATTGATTCGTTTGGAAATAGTCAGTATGTAGATTCAATTAATTTTTTCCCAATTGAACAGGGTGATGTCTCAGTAGAAGTAGTGTTTAAAAGAAATGTGAATGTAGAGGTTTTTTATCTTGATGGCCCCGGTAGGTTGGTCGTAGATATTAAGCCTTAGTGGAGGAAAGTAGGAATGAGTGATATTGAAAATGAGTATCAAGTTCAAATAAAAGCAAGTAATGAGAATATAGAAAACTTTCCAGAAAATGTTGTTATTATCCCGATTACGAATAGTCCAATTTTTCCCGGGATGATTGCTCCTATTATTTTAAGCCAAGAAAAATTTACTCCTGAGCTGGATGCGATTCTTTTAAAAACTGGTTATGTTGCTTTAAATCTTGTTAAGTCCGATCTTAAAGATAGTGAGGGTAATTTTATTCCAGAGGAACATGTTGATCTTGAAAATCGAGAAATTAAGGCCGGAGATATATATCGAGTTGGCGTTCTTTGTAAGGTTGTTAAGAAGATTAAATTACCTGATGGATCGGTCAATGTTCTTGTCCATGGTGTAAAACGTTATAGAGGTTCAGAGATAGATGATTCTTCTCCTTTGTTAAGGGCGAAGATTGAGGTCTTTGAAGACATTCTTGAAACAGATGAAGAGCTTGATGCTTATACTCGATCAGTCATTAACCAAGTTAAAAAGTTAAGTGAAATTAATCCTTACTTTAATGAAGAGATGAAGCTTGCAATGCTCAATTCTCCTTCGCCAGGATCTTTGGCCGATCTTGTGGCCTTTGCAATTTCTTTGGATATCCCAGAGGCGCAAGACTTTTTAGAAACACTTGTTGTAAAAAAGCGTTTTGCAAAACTTCTTATTTATTTAAAGCGCGAAAAAGATGTCGCTGATATCCAGAAAAAAATCTCAGATGAAGTTAATGATAAAGTTAATAAATATCAAAGGGAATATTTTCTTAGAGAGCAGCTTAAGGTCATTAGGTCAGAACTTGGTATGGACGAAGATGAAAAGTCTAGAGACCTAAATCGAATGAAAGAGCGCATTGAAGAAATTGGAATGCCTGAAGATGCATTAAAAGCGGCCAAAGAAGAGCTAGAGCGATTGGAAGTCATACCAGACAGTTCTCCCGAGTACAATGTCGCTAGGACATATTTAAACTGGATGCTAGACCTTCCTTGGTCAGCCCATACAGATGACAAAATCTCAATTGATCAATCAAAAAAAATTTTAGAAAAAGATCATTATGGTCTTGAGCAGCCTAAGGAGAGAATTCTTGAATTTTTGGCCGTTCGTAAACTTAAGCCACAATATGATGGGACTATTTTATGTTTGGCCGGTCCTCCAGGAGTCGGTAAAACATCATTAGGAAAAAGTATTGCAAATGCGTTGGGGAGAAAATTCTATCGCTTCAGTCTCGGTGGAATGCGAGATGAGGCAGAGATCAAAGGGCATAGACGTACTTATGTTGGGGCGATGCCTGGTCGTATTATTCAAGCTCTTAAGCGAGTAGAAGTTAATAATCCGGTAATTATGTTAGATGAAATGGATAAGCTAGGAATGTCTTACCAGGGAGACCCTGCGAGTGCTCTTCTAGAAGTTTTAGATCCGGAGCAAAATTCCTCGTTTATTGATCATTACTTGGATGTTCCTTTTGATTTGTCTAAGGTCTTATTTATTGCGACTGCCAATTATGTGAATGATATTCCTGAGCCACTTCTTGATAGGATGGAAGTTATTGAACTTTCTGGGTATACGATTGAAGAAAAACTATCAATTGCAAATAAGTGGGTTATTCCAAAACAGCTTGAAAAACACGGCCTTGATAAAAAGGAATTCACTTTAAGTACAGCATTACTTAAGAGACTTATTGCTGATTATGCTCGAGAGCCAGGAGTAAGGATGCTTGAGCAATATGTTGCAAAACTTTGCCGTAAGGCCGCGCTAAAAAAAGTGAGCGCCAAACGAAAACAAAAATTTAGCCCTAGGCCAGAACAACTTGAAGAAATGCTCGGAAGCCCTCGCTTTACATCAGAAGTTGCTGAATCAAAACAAAAGCCAGGAGTTGTTACGGGACTTGCTTGGACTGCATATGGTGGTGAGATTTTATTTATTGAAACAATTCCGTTGCGTGGAAAAGGAACATTTAAGCTAACAGGTCAACTTGGTGATGTTATGAATGAGTCTGCTAATTTGGCCTATAGTTATGTTCGTCAATTACTTGATGTAGAAGCGACCGAGAGAAAAAAGAAAGAGAAAAAGGCGAAGAAAAAACCTGTCAAACGCGAACAAACGAATCCTTACTTGGAAGAAGATGAAGATGAAGGAGATTTTCTAACTAACCATGAGATTCATCTTCATTTACCTGCTGGAGCTACTCCAAAAGATGGCCCGAGTGCGGGGATTACAATGGCCTTGGCCTTGTATAGCTTGGCAAAAAACAAGCGAGTCAAATCGGGTGTCGCTATGACAGGAGAGTTAAGCTTAACTGGAAAAGTTCTTCCTGTTGGAGGAATAAAAGAGAAAGTTTTGGCCGCTAAAAGAGCGGGAATTAAAACGATTATCATCCCTAAGCGGAATGAAAAAGACCTAAAGGAAGTTCCTGAAAGGCACCGAAAAGGTCTTAAGTTTTATCCAGTTGAGCTTTTTGATGAAGTGCTAAAGATAGCTTTAACCAAATAAAAAAAGGCCTACATATCTGTAGGCCTTTTCGTTTTTAATTTTTAAAATTAAATTAAAATTCGTCAGAATCGTACTCGTCTCGAGGTGCATGCTTAACTTTTCCAGCAGCAATTTCTCTGAGAGCAGTAACGACTTCTTTATTCTTACTTCTTACAAGTGGCTCGGCCCCATCTCTTAGCTGCTTAATTCTTTTTGCGGCCAAGTGAACCAGCTCATAGCGGTTTTCTACTTTTTCAAGACAGTCTTCGATAGTTACCCTTGCCATGCTTTAACATCCTATTCTGAGAAACAAATTATTAACATTAATCCTAACTTATAGACTGAAAAACAAAGATACGTCAAATCTGACGCGCCGTGCGTCGGCATTATATATACATTTTTTCAACTTGTGACTTCATCTTTTTCAATAATTTCTTTTTTTTAATTTTTAGGCTGGGCGTCATATATCCATTTTCAACACTTAATTCAAAGGGGGTAATGACAAAATTCTTAATTTGCTCATGGTCAGAAAGCTGGTGCTCAATGGATTTTAATTGCAGCTTAATAAAATCGTAGACTTTATTATGCTGTGCAAGTTCTTTGTAACTAACTGACGGATCAAGTTCCCACTCTGACAGCTTTGATCTGAGCTCATGTTTATTAATACCAACTATGGCCGTGAGGAATTTTCGATTATTTCCATAAACAACAATTCCAGAAATATATTTATTATCTGCAATGAGGTTTTCAATTCTTTGAGGAGCAACATTTTTTCCAGTAGAGGTAATAATAATATCTTTTTTTCTATCAGTGATTTCAAGAAAGCCTTCACTACTTAATCTTCCTATATCACCAGTATGAAACCATCCTTCGATAAGAGAGTTTTGCGTTTCTTCTGAATTATTAAGGTACTCTTTGAATAGAGCATTACTTTGAATGAGAATTTCTCCATCGTCAGCAATTTTGATTTTGACATCTCCTATGGGAAGTCCAACTGATCCGGGAATTTGCTTGCGAATAGGAGTGACACAGCAAGGGCCGATCGTTTCGGTTAGGCCATAACCTTCTAAAATAGTGAGATTGGAGTTTCTTAAAAACTTGATTATTTTTTTTGAAAGAGGAGCACCACCAGAAACAAAGAATCGAATTCGACCACCAAACTCTTGATAAATTTTTGAATAAACAAGCTTGTAGGCCAATTGCCGTTCAAGAATTTGTTTTCCTGAGGGCGCCAAATCGTTTTGAAGTCGAGAGAAATAATCATTAGAAGCTTTTTCTGCCCAGTCAATGAGCTTCTTTTGTACAACATCTTTTTTAGAAATATCTTCTTGAATTTGTTGATAGATTTTTTCAAAGATTCGTGGCACGGCGATAAGGAAAGTGGGTTTAACTTTACTAAGGTTTTTAATAACTTTATCAACTTTGCCTGAAAAAATGACCTGAATTCCAAAGCATAAGTGAAGTAAAGAGTTACACCTTCCTAAAACATGAGAAAGTGGCAAAAAGCATAAATTAATATCATCTGTGTTAATCGCACCCTTAAAAAAATCGTGAAGATTTAAGAGCATTTGGTTAAGTGATCCATGACTGATGACGGCACCTTTTGGAACACCGGTTGTACCAGAAGTATAAATAATTGTGGCGGTTTCAGCGGGGCTTATTTCAATTACAGGTTCTTTCTCTATTGATGTCGATTCTAGCTGATTTAATACGATAGTGTTTAAGTTACCAAGGAGAGACGAAATGATCTTAACAGCGTCACTTCCTTTTGAGTCAATCAAGCAAAATGTCTGTAAGTTGTCATTGAGCTTAAAGTGAGCAAGTTTTGTTTCCGCACTTTTTCTATCAGCAAAGATGATCTTTGGTTTTGTTTGTTCAAAAATAAATTCAATATCTGAAGGAGCTGTATTTGGAAAAATCGGTACGGTAACAACTCCCATGAGCATCGAAGAAATATCGGCCAGATGCCAATCTAAAGAAGTTTCTGCCATAATAATGGCCGTATCTCCGCGCTTTATTCCGTTATCGAGTAGTCCTTGAATAATCGAAAAGATCTTTGATCGGTACTGGGCCCAGTCTAAAGTAATAACACCATTGTTTTGAATTTTACCCACACATGCCGTTGTTGGGTGAGATGCACAATAATGCTGTAAAAGGTAAAATATTGTTTCTGCTTTTTCAATTGGGCCCATTTGTGAGTAATCCACTTAATAATTTTAAATATTTATAATTATAACTTCATTAATGCCCTTTGCATTTAGGTTGGAATTTTTTGCAAGGGGGCGATGAAGATGATCAATGTTATTATAATAAGTGTATGTCAATCTTTGATAAAATGCACTGAGACAACTGTAATTTATTCTTTTCATTTTATAGGCTTCTACAGAGGTCATGAAGTCAAAAAATTGCATTTAAGTGTGGATCGGTGGATGGGTGCTGAACTTAGTGTTGGTGATGAGTATGCTTTGTTTGTGGAAGTAAAAAAAGTTGATAGAAATTGTTTGATCGGAAAAATTAAAAAGATCAAACATTTAAATTCAGCAACATGGTGAAGGGGGGCCATAATGGATGCTTATGATTATTCAAATAAAGAAAGAGAGTTTTTACATGAAGTAGGAAATCTTCTTTCAATCATTCAGGGGATGAGTAGCTTCGCTCTTCGAAAGATTGAAGCTGGTCCTGACTCTGAAGAGCTTGAAGTGGTAGCTGATCGCCTAAAGCGCTCTCTTAATGCGACTGAGAAGTTAATTGCGATCACTCAGGAGAGAAGAGAGTTCGTTAAGGCTAGTCAACCTTAACTCTTACTTCATCACCGATCATCACGGTATTAATTTCAGTGTAAAGTTCAGCATTTTCAGTGTCTAGGTATTCTAGGACGCTGATTGAGCTTTCTCTTTCAGCATGAAGTACCCTTAACTCACCAATTTTTATATTATACCGATGTCTTTTGCGATCTTGATATGGATCTAATCTAGAGATTGTTCGAAAAACTTCAAGGTTGGTTCCCCTCTGAACACCTTGTTGAGTGCCTAAGTTAACATAATAGTTCTTTCTTCTTTGCTCGTTTTCTACTCCCATTGGGATATCTTGAGCAATGCTAAAGATAATATAATCTCGCGCAAAGCCCATTGAGGCAGTAAAGAGAAAAAGTGCCATGATGGCGATGTTTAAAAATTTTCGATCTAGTAGTGGTGTTATTTTCATAAGTGGCCTTGTCGTTGCAGTTCACAAGAGAGTTTCTAGTGTATTTATCGGTAAAGTGCAGATTAACGAAAGGTAGCAATGTGCCCAGTTGAGAGAAAGGAATTATCTTCCGCCCAATATTTGACTTAAGTCGTATAGTGATGACGTGCTATTGAAATCAGCGATCGAGTTTTAGGTATTTTACATAATTGTAAATAATATCTGAATGTCGATAATTTTTAAGATGTGCATGCTGTAGGAGGTAGTCTCTTGAGTAGTAGAGCATAATCCACGGAAGATCACTGTGAACAATTTCTTCAAGCTTTTGCATTTTTGCCTCTTTTTCATCTCCATCTGGAAGAAAGCGGAGTTTATCGAAAAGTTGGTCAAATTCAGGATTAGAATAAAATGTGGCGTTCGGTCCAGGCGAATGATTTCGAGTTACAAGTAATTGTAAAACATTTTCCGCATCAGGATAATCTAGGGCCCAGCCGTCTAGCCAGAATTGAAGCTCTCCACTTCGGGCAAGCTGCAAAAAAGATGGGAAAGCAATGGTCGCAGGAATGACTTCAATTCCTATTTTTGCCATTTCTCTTGCTATATAATCTGCCTGTTTCTGGTTGGTGCTACTTGAGCCTCTAACGTGGTAAGTGATGGGTGGAAGTCCTTCACCGTTCGGGTACCCAGCTTTTTCGAGGTAGTACCTTGCTCTTTCGAGATTATATTCATAAGGAGGTCTACTCGCTGGGTTGTAACCAAAAATTCCTGGAGGATAGATTGAATTTGCTTTTTGACCGATATTACTCGTAAAAACTTCAATATACCGGTTGACGTCTAAAGCGTGTGCCATGGCCTTTCGAAGATAGTAATTTTTCCCGACAATAGGGTCATTCATATTAAATGATAGCCACCAGTAAGTGAGTGAAGGTACAACTTGAAGTTGAAGGTTTTTTCGCTGAAGCTCAGCGCTTAGTCTTCCACGATGATCTATGGCCGTCGCATGCTGATCTTTGGGAATGGCGATAAAGTCAACATTGCCTTTTATAAATTCCTGCCAGCGAATATGGTTTTCTTTTAAAATCCTAAAATTAATCTGATCTACAAATGGGATTTGCTTTCCAGCATCCTCGAGAAAACCACGAGAGTTTGCAAGTCGATCGCCTTCTGATGGATAGTGCATTGGGTGATAATGCTCAAATTTTCGCATAATTATTTTTTCACCACGATTCCACTCATCAAGTTTATAAGGACCTGTCCCTATTAAGACATCGTCTAAAATATTTTCATAAAACTTAATGAGCTCTCTGGGGACTGGAGAGGCGAAACTCATTGCTAAAACATTTAGTAACTGCGGATAGGGTTCAGTGAGCTTGATTTGAAGGGTGTGATCATCTATGGCCTTGAGGCCTTTAACCTCATGTTTGAAAAGTTGCTCTAGGTCAGTACCGGCAGCTTCTCGAAATTCATTCAGTCCAATTATCTTGCCGTCAAAAAGCCACCAGCCATTACTTTGTGTTCCATAGAAGGCAAGTCTTTTGATCTGGTCAATAAAGTCCTGCGCTTTTAAAAACCTAGGTTTACCACCAAAGACAGGATGGTCATGATAGCGGATATTTTCTTTAATACGTATTGTATAAGTTAATGAGTCATCAGATACTTCGGGCATATCTACTGCAAGTAGAGGCTTTAAAGAATAAGGGCGTTTGAGATAGTGGTATTCAAAAAGTTGTTCTAGGCTTTGATAAACTACGGTTGCAGAAATTGTATCATAAGAATTTGCGGGGTCCAGAGTCGAAACTTCACTAGAAAGAGGTATGTTAACCACTGAGATTGGACGCTCACTATCTCTTGTGCAGGCAGAGAATAAGTTTAATAAAACGAGTAGTGGTAGAATTTTATTTATCATAAAGTCCTTATTTAACTTCGCTTTCGATTATACCAAGCATATCCTGCTCAACTTTCGAATGCTCTATAAAGTCACTTGAGCCTTGTGCCATATCTTTTCTTCCGCCGCCACGACCATTATATTTACTAAGTAAGTCTTTCAGGATTTTAGAGCAGTCTATATCAATACCATTTGATCTAATAAGTACTTGAAGTTTACCTTCCTTAGATGAAGTAAGAAGGAGGAGACCTTTTTGATACTTTTGACCGAAGTTATCAGATAGTTTTTTTATGTTTGAACCTTCGGGTGCTTGAGCTGCAACAAAATCAATGCCATTGATCTTTTTAGATGATTCAAATAACTTCTTGCCTGTGTTTGCTTCGGACTGGTCTTTGAACGATTTTATCTCTTTCTCAAGTCTCTTAATGTCATTTAATAATTGTTGCGAGCGAGAAATAACTTGTTCACCCTTAACTTTGAAAGTCTTTTCAACTTGCGAAAGTATATTAGAGCGCTCGGAAAGAAAGTTAATCGCAGCTTCAGAAGTAAGTGCCTCAATTCTACGCACTCCGGCGGCAAGAGAACTTTCAGACACAATTTTAAATAGCCCGATTTCGGAGGTGTTATTAACATGGGTTCCCCCACAAAGTTCTGTAGAGAAGTCTCCCATCTTAAGCACGCGAACGCGTTCTCCGTACTTCTCTCCAAACATGGCCAAAGCACCAGCTTCTAAAGCAGCATCCATAGACATTTCATTCGCACTGACATTTAGAGATTTTTGAATCTGTTTATTTACAAGGTCTTCAACCGACTTTATTTCATCACTTGTAAGCGATTGCATATGGGTAAAGTCAAATCTGAGTCTTTTTCCGTCGACAAGTGATCCCGCCTGTTTGACATGGTCACCTAATGTCTTAATTAATGCTGACTGTAGAAGGTGAGTAGCAGAGTGGTTTCTGGCCGTAAGCATGCGATTCTTTTTATTAACTAAAAGATGATACTCTCTTCCAATTTGCAATTGCTTTACATCCTTGTTGTCAACAAGGTGAACATGTAGACCATCAATTG
>SKIL01000094.1 GCA_007116425.1 Bacteriovoracaceae bacterium
GGACTTTTTATAAAAGGTAATAAATCTTAAAAAAAATACTCTATATCTGTCCCAACGGCTATCTCGGGGGAGCTGAAAACTTTGTGATAAATATTTGTAAGCTTCACCTAGTTGAAAAAAATATCAGACCCTCAATACTATTTTTTTCAAAAGGTTTAGCTTATGAGATGTCCAAAGAAAGTGGTATTCCAACCTTCTTACTTAAGCATCAGTTTCGCTTACTTAATCCTATTAAACTTTTACGAGCATCAATTGAAATTTACAGGTTTGCAAGTAGAGAAAAATTTGAAGTCGTTCATTTAACAATGCCCTACTCTGTTATTGCATGCTTTACACTTTTTTTTAATCGACGAATCAAAAAAGTTTGGTTTCAACACGGCCCAGTGGGAGGAAAACTTGACTTTATTGCATCATTTTTCCCTGTTCACGCTATAATCTTTAATTCTTCTTTTACTAAAGACAATCATCTATCTCAAACCCCATGCTTCACTTCAAAAAAAGAGATTATTCCACTTGGTGTTAAAATACCAAGTGTTAATATAGCTCTTAAAAACTCGGCCCCAGAACTAATTTTAGTTGGTAGAATATGCGAGGGAAAAAATCAAAAAGAAATTATTTCATCATTCTGTCGAGTCATGAAAAATAATCCTGAATGGATAAAACTTGGAGTCAGACTTAAAGTCATAGGTTCAGCTACCATTGAAAAAGATAAGTCCTACGAAAAAGAAATTAAGGATTTAATCAATGAAGGTGACTGCAGCAGCTTTGTCGAAATTGCAGGACATCATAAAGATTTAGAGAAAATCTATTCTCATTCAGACATACTTATTCATCTTCCCAAAAACCCAGAAGCCTTTGGTCTCGTTATTATTGAGGCCATGAGTTATGGGGTAAGTGTCATTACAGAAAAAAAAGGTGGGATCCAAGACATTCTCGCGACAAATGACTTGGCATATACTATTACCAATCATGAAGACATCGAGGTTACTCTTACACGTGTTATTAAAGAACACCTTGACCCTGCCTTTAAAGATAAAATTGAAAAAATGAGAACAAAAGCATACGAAAGAGTATCCGTGAATTTTTCTGATAGAAAAATGTTAGAAAAAATCGAAAATCTGTACCTTTCGCTTAGTTGATTTAATTTCTTTTAATTTCTCTTACAACTAAAACTGAAGACAATATCGTGGCCGCAACTCCGACCAATGACGTATAAAAGTTTCTATTTTCTACCAACAATGATCTTTCAATAAAAATATTATCTCTGGCCTGAAGTTCATAAAGATAAGCTTCATGCCCACCACCTTCAGTTAAATTAAAAAAGCGATTGACTAATTGATCAGAGTCTCCTCGAGTCAACCGTACATTTCTAAGTCGTGCATTAGTTGCTGGGCCCCCTGCAATTGAAATGGCCTCGATCAAACTTGTTCCAGTAGGAACAAAGTGAAGTCCAGGTCTTTGAACAGCTCCCCATATATGAACTGGTATAAGAGCTCTATCTCTCACCACCGGTGAATAATAGACATTGCCTGTACTCTTACTCATCCCCTCCACTTCTGATGGAAGGACAAGATCTTGGAAACTCACATTACTTGTCTGTGCAAAGGAGACAATCGGCGCAATGCAAAAGTTCAAAATCAGTAAAAAAGAAGTTAGTGATCGATTCATACTATTCCTGTGATACAATTTTTTATGATTTATTATGACTAGAATTTTACAAATATGGAAGTAAACATTAGCGAAGCAAAAGACTCGGAAAATTTCAGTTTGATAAGTAAAGTTTTTTTTCTTTTACTCATTTCTTACTATCTTTTTAACTTTACAGGTCACTCTTCTTTAAAATTTGCTTTTCCATTACTTCTAGTGCTTGCATCTCTTGCTATTTTGTGGGAAAGATCTTTAATCAATGCTCTTTGTCCAGTCTTGGCCATGATTTTTGTGATCGGACAAGGAAAAGTGCTATGGTCCTATCATCCTTTTTTTCATATCGCTTTTGATTATCTGCAGATCTTGTTTATTTTTAAGGTTATTTACAGAAGAAAAAAATTTTTACATATAGAGGCCATCCCTCTAATTATTCTTATTCCGATCATCTTACATTTCTTGTGGTATTTAGCTCAACTTTTTAATATTTATAATGTAGGATTCATTGGAACACTCGCTGCAGGGCGGGCTTACATTCTCCCCATCATTTTCTTTTTTGCCATTATAAATACTCCAGTTGAAAACGAAAAAAGTAATCTTATAAACCTGTCAAAAGTTTGCCTTTTTTCTTTTTTAGGCTTTTCGGCGTTATCTGTATTTCAATTTTATAAAGGGCAAGACTTTCTTATCGGAATGGCAAGTTATTACCAAGTCATAATGGGATTGGCCTTTATTGATGATTTTTTTCGCCCCTTTGCGACGACAGAGCTACCCGGGGGCTACTCAGTTTATTTTTTCACTCTCTCAGCTTTAATACTGATGTCTCAACTATCAAATAGGCTGGCCTTTTTTTTCTATACAGTAATTCTTCCTCTTACTCTATTTAGCGCAATTATTTCACAAGTCAGATCAGCATATATCAAATATTTTTTTATTCTTATTTTATCATGTCTTGTAATTATGATTGCGAGCAAGATCAAACCACTAGATCTCGTAAAAAAACTTATTCCAGGGCTAATGATTGTTTCAATTTTAAGCATTTTTTCTTTTAATTTCTTCGATCAACTTGATCTTGAAAATACCATCATGCGAGCGACATCAATTTTTGACAGTCAGGTGGTAGGTCAAACCCGCTCCGGACCAGAGGCCGTATTAAATGCCATTATCACAAGAATAGGTGAAAAACCACTTGGTTTAGGACCTGGAAGGACAGGGGCGGCGGCAGGTTTTTCAAGACATATCATTATGAATGATCCTGTTTATGGACTAGAGTATTCATGGGCATTTGATAATTTATTTGTTAGCTTAGCAACAGATCTCGGCTTTGGAATGTTCATTTATGTTTTTCTTTTAATTGCAATTCTCATTTACCTTTTAAAGTCAAGCTATTCACTTTATCGAGCAGGTGACATGCAAAGCTTTCGACTTGTAAGTATTGCATTTATAACCTGCTTCATCACTTTTTTAGGGAATTGGGGTGCCATTGGTCTAGTCTACAACCCGGAGGCCTTCTCTTTTTGGTTATTAACTGGACTTGCCTTTAAGATAATATTTATCGCTAGAAAAAAAAGACAAAGAGATTGTGATGTTAGAAGTTAAAAATCTAAGTTTTTCCTATGATAAAAAAGGCAAATATTCAAAAATTTATCTTTTACACTTCCTGAAAGAGGTCTAGTTCTTCTAACGGGTGATAACGGTTCAGGAAAAACTACATTTTTAAAAATTTTAACTAATTTCATAATTCCAAATTCGGGGATTATACAGTTCAACCGTAAAACCCTTGATAAAACTATTTGCTCTTTCATGACTGCGCAACAGGATAGTTTTTTTACCATCTTAATGGATTAGAATCACTAGAGCTTTTTGCAAAACTTAATAAGACTGAACATCAAATCTGGTTAGAACCACCTTTTGCCGAAACCCCCATTATAAAATCGGCACTAAAAACTAAATTTTCACATTGCTCTACTGGCATGAAGCAAATTCTCAATTTTATGCGTGCCTTGAATAATAATACTTTTATTTTTCTCTTAACAAAAAAAGGCCAAAGTTAAAACTTTGACCTTTTGAAAAAAATTGAATCGGATTTTCTAAAAACTTAAGGCCATCCCCAAAGCGGCAATCGTGGCCTTATTGTCATTAGTTTGGGCCAAAGCCGCATCATCCTCTTCATGCTTATACTGCCCAATTGTTGCTTTAAACTCAATATTATCTGAAGCAAAGTACTTATAACCCAAGGCAATTTGAGATGAAGTGAACTTATCTGCGGCAACTGACGACACAGTATTCTCATCAGATCTCAGTGGATTCTCAGTATCTCTGTTCGCGTAAGTTAATGCCACAAGATTCTGTCCCCACTTATAAGAGAGGGTTGCCAGCATTCTGGTGATTTCAATTGAGGCCAGTTCAATCCCAACTTTTCTGTCATACTCTTCTGTAGTATAGAGGAAGCTCGCCGCGAGTCCACTTTCATGCCCAAGTCGCAATCCATACATCCAAATGTTTTCATCTTTCGTCTCTACATTTGACCAAGTTATATTTCCAACTTGTAAAGTCATGTCTAGACCTGAAAACTCTCGTGAGTAACTTAAAAGATTTTCGTAATGAGTATCTCCTCCCTCATTATGACGGACGTCACTATCGTCATCACGGTCCATTGAGACCGTCCAGGTCAATCCGTGGAAACTTGGGGTTTGATATTTCAGAACATCTCTTCTGGTTCTAAACTTCATTCCAAGACCGAAGTCAACATTACTAACATCAGTGTCATCAAAGCTCGCCCCTTGTATAAGCTCAGACTGAGAAAAGCTCGCTGTACCTAGAGATGTGTTTGAAAGAGGGTCATAGCTATACTGAACAGCAGATGTGGCGGTTGTATCTTGACCCATTGTCAAGGTCCCCCAAGCTCCAGAAACATTGGCATAGGCCAAACGGATACGAATTCTTCCCGACACTCCCGGGTGAGAACCTCCACCTTTTGTTGTCGAATCAATACCCAGCTCAAGATGATAACCGACATCGAAAGCATCCAGTTCATGAACACCTCTGGCTCCAATTCTAGACTCTGCGTTTCTGACATTATAAACGCCCGCACCACTTGTGGTCATAAATTTATCTTCTTGATCTACCTGTAGATACTCGACGTTCACAGTTCCATAGAGAGTAGGAACAGAGCTTGCGAGCGACACACTTGAAAAAAACATCAATCCAAAAGCAAAGACTTTTCTCACATCATCCTCCAATAAAAAAAACAGTTCCTTTATGCTCTCAATAAAAATCAAGGGCCGCAAGAACTGTTTTTAAAATTGGAGCTATTTTTTAAATTTCTTCGAACTCATCGTCGCTCGAATTAAAATCTTCATTATCAAGGCCAACAACTTTTTCTCCATGAATTTTTGTTTGACCTTCTTTTTTCAAACTTTTATTGTCTACGTGTAAAGGTACAACATTATCTTTATTTTCACGGCCGGTATACTCAATTGCCTGAGAGTCTTCGGCCTTGCCAGATAAAATCGTCACGAGATACTGAACCTCACTCTTTAACCCATCAGCACAGTCTTTAAGCTTCTGGGCCAAAATGGCCGAATCTTGCGCAATCAAGGTATTTTGGTGAGTCGCCCCATCCAGTTGCTGCATAGCACCAGTAACCTCTTTCACACCTTGTGCCTGCTCGTTTGAAGCATTTGCAATTTCGCGCACCATTTCATTAACAGTTGTCACGTTATTAATTATCTCATCGAGGGCTTCACCGCACTCACGAGCGTTACTTGTCCCCATTTCAATCCTTTGCTTACTCGTATCAATAAGAGTATCAATTTTTGATGTGGCCTTGTCGACAATATCGCGAACTTGACGGATTGAGCCTTCAAGCATCTCTGTAATTTCATGTGCCGCTGAACCAGACATTGAGGCGAGATTACCGACCTCTTCAGCGACAACCGCAAAACCTTTTCCATGCTCCCCGGCCCTGGCCGCTTCAACCGAAGCGTTAAAAGAAAGGAGCTTTGTTTGAAAAACGATATCGTTAATAACCTTGGTTTTCTCACCAATCTCGGAAATAACATCTACAATTTTTGAAATATCTTCGTTGTTCTGTTTCATTTCTTTAGCTATATCATCATTGCTTTGTGAAATTCCCTCTATTGACCCGATCATTGTCTCAACAATTTGTTTGCCTTTGTTGGCGGCATCAGTCGAACTCAAAGAAACTTTGGATGAACTATTGGCCGAATCTGCATTTCGCTGAATCATAGAACTGATTTCATCAACGGACGACACTGTCTCCTGAAGTGAAGAGGCCGACTCAGTAGAAGCTTCTGCCAATGAGGTCGACTGACTTAAAAGGTCATTCGAAGCATTATCAATATCACTACTACTCAATTTCAAAGCATCAATGGCCTTTTGTATAGGAGCGACAGTAAAACGTGTCACCACAAATGCGATTAATAAACCTAGTAGGACGAGTAATACTCCTCCCCAAAAAAGCACCTGAACGGCCTTGCCAACAATCGCCTCTGAATTTTCTCCAAGCTGCTGTATTTCTCCTTCAAGATACTCTCTACCGGTTAAAAAGATTGATTGAATTTCAATCAATGCAGCTTCAGTCTCATTTTGATAAACTTCCATCGCCTGAACTCTTTCACCAATTTGCACTAATTGCTGAATCTTTTGTGAGCTTGCATGGAGACGGTTATGCGGCCCCTCTATAGACTCAAGATAACTTTCTATTGCAGGAAAATATTGAACAGTCTGCTCTCTCCCCTCACCATAAAACCAACGCCCTAGGGCACATTGTGTCGGATCTTGTTGAATATTAATATCTGATGAAGAAACCATTTGCCGTCTTAAGGAATTGGCCCAATTAAGATGATCAATCTCGCGTTGTAAAAAAGTTTCATAAATCTGGTTAATCCTCACTAACTCACGCACACTCATAAATCCTTGGTAGCTCGTATACGAGAAAAAAGCGGAGAGAATAATTAACGATAAATAACCAATCCAAATCTTAAATGATAGTTTTAATTGTCTTTTTGCTTTCACTTCTCTAACTTCCTTCATTTAGGTTTATTAACTGTGCTAAGAATTCATCTACTTATCGAAAAAATGCGAATACGACTTTAGTTTAAAAGCTATTTTTTTTTGATAATTTTTGATAAAGAAAACCGCTTTATGTAAGTCAGTTGAAGCTTGGGGAACTCTAACAAAAAAACTTATTTGTTTTCTAAATAAAAACTATAAGACCATTCACTTTTCATAAAAAAATAAGCAAACACTATAGCTTTCCTCACATTATACCGATCTGTTCAACGTAAAAGATGGAATCAGAGGTAAATGATGGATGAATTTGAAAAAGAAATCAAAGAGGACTTTCTATCAGAGGCCAGAGATCTGCTTGACTCTGCAGAAGGGAGTTTCTTAAATCTAGAGAGTAACCCTAATGATCCAGAGTTGCTAAATGAAATATTCAGACTCGCACATAACCTTAAAGGTACCTCCAAAGCTGTAGGTTTTGACAAAATATCAGAGTTTACTCACTCTGCTGAAAATCTCATCTTAAAAATTCAAAATGGAGAAATTCAGGCCACAAAGGCAGTGGTTTCGATTCTTTTAGAATTTAAAGACTATGTCGATCTCTCGCTTACAACTTTAAGCATGGATCTTAATGCTGATATTGACTGCGGCGGAATTGTACAAAAGATTGAAGATATCATTAGTGGAAAAATCGAACCAAACGACCAGGGTAACTCTCAAGAAAATCCAACAAGCGAAAAGGTTTCGCGGCCACAAGAAGAAATGAGTTCGAAAGTCGAACAAGAATCAAACGTAGTAAATATACAAGATGAAAAGGTAAATGAAGAAAATCTAAATCAAAATAATACACAACAATCAAAGCCTCAAACCGTCAAAAGACCCCAACAAAAAACTAACCCTAACGAGGATATTCGAGTAAAGTTGGCAAGAATCAACGCTGTAAATGATTATATTGGGGAACTTGTGATACTTCAAACAGCACTTGATCAAAGAAGAGGTATTCATATCGAAGATGAACTCTCTAATAATGCTATTTCTCAAATGAGTAAAATTTTTAAAGAGCTTCAAGACTTAGCGATGAGCTTAAGAATGATCCCCCTAACAAATACATTTCAAAAGATGAGAAGAATTGTTAGAGATACCTCTCAAGCTCTTTCAAAAGAAATTGATTTACAAATACTTGGAGAAGAGACAGAGGTGGACAAGAAAGTGTTAGAAAGCTTAGGAGATCCTCTTGTTCATATCGTTAGAAATGCTGTCGATCATGGCATAGAGTCAACAGAAACAAGAATTCAAAATGGCAAGGAGGCAGTCGGCACAGTTGAAATAAACGCCTTTCATGAGGGAAGCAAGCTCGTCATCTTAATTACAGACGACGGAGGAGGCATACCGGCCGAAAAAATCAGGCAAAAGGCAATAGAAAGGGGCCTAATCTCAAATGAGGATGTCTCAGACGAACAGATAATTCAGTACATATTCCACCCGGGGCTTTCAACTAAGGACGAAGTGAGTGAAGTATCTGGCCGCGGAGTTGGAATGGATGTCGTAAAGACAAATATTGAAAATCTCGGTGGCACTGTCAAAGTGATGACAAAAAAAGGTCAGGGTAGCTGCTTTCGAATTGAACTCCCACTGACTCTGGCCATTGTAGATGGACTTGTTATTCTGTCAGAAAAACAAAAATATGCACTTCCTCTCGGACAAGTCCAAGAGATTATATCTTTAGATAACAAGCAAATTATACAAATGACAGGTGGTGGGAAGTTTTTCAAACATAGGAACAAAGTCCTCCCTTTTTTCGATTTAAGAAAAAAACTTAATCAGGAAGTCAATAATGACTTCAATAAAACGACGACAATCCTTGTAAAAGGTCCAGAAGGTTTTTTTGGAGTTTCGGTCGATGATATTTTAAACAAACAACAGGTTGTCATCAAAACACTGAGTGAAGATATACAGTCTGCAAGAGGGTTCATGGGAGGAACCATCTTAGGAGATGGTAAACCCGCTCTCATTATCGATCTGGTTGAAATGTATAAAGATGACTACAAAGTTAAATTAAAAACAAAAAACGACAATCTAGATAACGAAATGCAAGCAGCTTAAACGATATATAAGATGGAAGAGGCGAAAAAATGGAATCACAAACAAAAGACAAATTAGGACAAATAGAAAGATATATTGAGTTCAACCTGGGGACAGAGAGATATGCAATTACCTTACTTCAGGTACTAGAAGTCATATCTATTCCACAAACAACCCCAGTTCCCAATTCTCCACCCTACACTCTTGGAGTTATGAATTTGCGAGGTAAAATCATTTCCATTATCGACGTCCGAAAGAAGCTCAATATTCCACCTCTAGAAAAAGACGATGAGGTTGCAGTCATCATTATAAACCTAGGAGAGACAGATATCGGAATCATTGTTGATTCAATCAATAGAGTACTTTCAGTTAACGAATCTGAGTTAGATAATGCCGTGGAGATACAAGGGCAAATAAATGCTAAATTTATCAAAGGTGTATA
>SKIL01000314.1 GCA_007116425.1 Bacteriovoracaceae bacterium
AAGCCGGGTCTCCTCGCATATCAGATGTCATTTTATCAATTTCATCTAATAGAATAACTGGGTTTGATGTTCCCGCTTTTTTAACAGCATTAATAATTTTTCCTGGCATCGCTCCAACATAAGTTCTTCTATGTCCACGAATTTCACTTTCGTCTCGAACTCCACCAAGAGAGATTCGTTGAAAACTTCGCCCAAGAGATTCGGCCAAAGATCTCGCGATTGACGTCTTCCCAACCCCTGGAGGACCCGCCAAACACAGAATAGTCCCTTTCCCTTCATTGCCAACAAGACTTCTTACAGCTAGATATTCAACAATTCTCTCTTTTACATCTTTCATACCATAGTGATGGTCATCGAGAACGTTTCTAGCTCTTTCAATCGAGTTATCGTCTTCCGAGTACTCCAACCAAGGGAGATTAATCATCCAATCGACATAATTTCTTACAACTGATGCCTCGGCAGACATAGGAGACATAGACTTAAGCTTTTTGAGCTCTTTCTGCGCCTTCTCTCTCGCCTCTTCAGGCATTTTCTTTTTGGCAAGTTTCTCTTCCATTTCTTGAATCTCCGACTTGCCATCGTCTTTTTGCCCGAGCTCTTTTTGAATCGCATTCATTTGTTCGTTGAGATAATACTCTTTTTGACTTTTTTCCATTTGAGTTTTTACTCTGGAACGAATTCTTCTCTCAACGTTAATGATTTCGATTTCACCTTGCATTTTTTCTAGAAGAAGTTCGAGACGCTTTTCAACGCTCACAGCTTCTAGAATTTCCTGCTTCTCGGGAATCTTCATCGACAGATGGGCCACAATAATATCCGCTAATCTCGACGGATCAGTAATGGAAGAAATACTCATTAATAGTTCTGGTGGAATGCGCTTATTCAACTTTACGTACTGCTCGAAAACATTCTTAATGCTTCTTACTGACGCCTCAAGATTGACAGCGCTATCGATTTCGCTTGGACACTTAGAAACAGTGGCCCAGTAACCTTTATTATTTGCCTGAAACTCTTCAAGAGTTGCACGGTACTTGCCTTCAATTAAAACTTTAACGGTATTATCCGGAAGCCTTAGCATTTGAATGATATGAACCACAGTACCAACGGTATAAACATCATCTTGCTCGGGGTTAAGAACACTGGCGTCCTTTTGAGTCACTAGAAATAGCTCATTATCATTTTTAGCAGCCTCTTCAAGAGCAGCTATCGACTTCTCCCGCCCTACAAAAAGGGGAACAACCATATGAGGAAAAATGATGACATCCCGTAAAGGAAGAAGTGGAAACTTTTTACTGTCTTCTGCTCCTGACTTCTTATCCGGCATAGTACCTCCTGCACTATTAAATGGTTTCCGGCCATCGGGCTCACTTCTTGATCCCGCTAAAACCTGTCCTTAAATTGTCTCTCGAATCAGGATTCAGGTCAAAAAAAACTTCCAGGAGAAAAATTCCCCCATAATATTTTTCTCACAAATAAAAATTATTAACAGAAAAAGGCGGTGTAACCTACTAGAATTAAACATAAAAAACAAAAGCTGTCGATTGACAGCTTTTGTAAGTGAAAAAGTCTTGAACAAAAATTTGAATTTAGGAAGCCGACTCAATACCTTTTTGAGCACCAATTTCAGCACTCGAAGGAGAAGTCTTAAAATTCTTTCTTTCGCCTTCAATAAGTTGGGGTGACTCTTTTCCTTCAATTGAGGCCTTAGTCACAACAACTTTGCAGATTTTATCATTAGAAGGAATGTCATACATCACATCTAACATCACTTGCTCTAAGATTGCACGCAATCCACGAGCACCGGTTTTTTTACTAATCGCAATCTTGGCCACTTCACGAAGTGCCTCTGCTTCAAACTCTAGCTCGATTCCATCAAACTCAAAAAGCTTTTGATATTGCTTGGTAATTGCATTTTTTGGTTCAGTTAAGATTTGAACAAGTGCATCTTCATCAAGCTCCTGTAAAAGAGCATTAACAGGAAGACGTCCAATAAACTCTGGAATCAAACCGAATTTACTTAAATCTTCAACCTCAATTCCACCAAGCTTTTCAACCACACTCTGGCCAACTTCATCTTTTTCATAAGTCAGCCCCATAGGTCTTTTGGTCATCCGCTTTTCAATAATTTTTTCTAATCCAACAAAAGCTCCAGCAACAATGAAAAGAATATTTTTTGTGCTTACTTGAATAAATTCTTGTTGAGGATGCTTGCGTCCCCCTTTCGGAGGTACAGACGCAACAGTCCCTTCAATCAGCTTTAGAAGCGCTTGTTGAACACCTTCACCTGAAACGTCACGAGTAATTGATGGGTTCTCAGACTTTTTAGCAATCTTATCAATCTCATCAATGTAGACAATTCCCCTCTCGGCCCTTTCAACATCGTAATCACAATTTTGAAGTAGATTGAGAATAATATTCTCAACATCCTCACCAACATAACCCGCCTCTGTTAACGAAGTGGCGTCAGTAATGGCAAAGGGAACATTTAAAAACTTGGCCAATGATTGAGCAATCAAAGTCTTCCCCGAACCCGTTGGTCCGGCCAAAAGAATATTAGACTTCTGCAATTCAACATCGTCATCTTTTCCACGACGATCTTTGTTGTTTAGGCCGTGTGAAACTCTTTTATAATGGTTATGAACAGCTACAGAAATAATCTTCTTTGCTCGATCTTGTCCAATGACATAACCATCAAGATGAAGCTTGATTTCATGAGGCTTAGGAACATTGTCTAAAGCGACTTGAGTATTCGACTTATTAAGATCTTCGTAAATAATATCATTACAAAGTTCAATACATTCATCGCAAATATAGACGCCAGGACCTGCAATGAGTTTCTTCACTTCTTTTTGTGATTTGCCACAAAAATTACAGTGAAGAGCTGATCCATAACTTCCTTTTTTATCGGCCATAATTATCCCTTTATCTAAATATACATTCTTAAAATTCTTTAAATATCCTTAAGCTTTTTTAGAGCGCTTATTCTTTTCGATAACTGTATCAATAAGCCCCATTTCAATTGCCTTGTGTGGACTTAAATAATTATCGCGATCGGTTTCTTTTTCGATCTTTTCGTAGCTCATATCAACAGACGAGTGTTGAATATAAATTTCATTCAATTGCTTTTTGAGATCTTGAATTTCATTGGCCTGAATTTGAATATCAGTGGCCTGACCTCTGGCCCCACCAAGCGGTTGATGGATCATGATCCGACTGTGAGGAAGCGCATGTCGATGTCCAGGCTCACCAGCTGTCAAAAGAAGTGATCCCATACTCGCTGCTAAACCAACACAATAGGTATAAACAGGACAGCTAATTAATTGCATAATATCGTAAATTCCGAGACCAGCGTAAACTGAACCGCCTGGACTATTGATATAAAAATGAACTGGAGCATCTGCATCCGATTGCTCTAGAAATAACATCTGAGCAATAAGTAGGTTTGCGACAGTATCGTTGACCTCTGTTCCCAAGAAAACAATTCGATCTAAAAGAAGTCGGGAATAAATATCGTATTGGCGCTCTCCCCTGGCCGTTTGTTCAATCACAATGGGATTAGGGATGTATGCTTGCGGGTTTTTCATCATTTTTGGGGCTCCACTGAATTTTAGCAATCTCTTGGTTTTTCAACCTTTAAAAAAGTATTGCAAATTAATGATTTCTCTAGGACTTATCGAAACTCTGATCCTAAATCTTTAGCTTGCTAGGATACTTTTCTAAGGCCTTCTTTTCAAGTCTAGAAGCGGCTAAACACCTAATAATTCGTCGCATTCAAAAGATTGCTCCCTGGCCGTCTAGGTTGTCTCGATTATGGCCATCATAGTCTTGAAATCCCGAGATAAAGGCCCTAAAGTTGTGACCAAAATCAGTTAGTTCGCTCTTAATAAAAAATAGCGACAATTAAATAAATTTACTGTCACAACCATCAAGGAGTTGATTATGACTAATGAAAGACCAAACAACACAACAGTTGTTGGAAAAAAGGCCCCAGATTTTAAAGCGAAAGCTGTTGAAAATGGAGAAATTAAAGAAACTTCTCTTTCTGACTATAGCGGCAAGTGGAAAGTTCTTTTCTTTTACCCTCTAGATTTCACATTTGTTTGTCCTACAGAAATTACAGCTTTCTCTGATCATATCGAGAGGTTTGAAAAGTTAAACTGTCAGGTACTTGGTTGTTCAGTTGACTCTGAGCACTCTCACCTTGCTTGGACAAAAGTTCCTAGAACTGACGGTGGTCTTGGAGAAATTAGATACCCAATTCTTGCGGATATCACAAAAAATATTGCAAGAGACTATGGCGTACTTTGGGATGAGGCCGTAGCTTTACGTGGTACTTTTATTATCGACGACAATAATGTTGTTCAGCACGCTTCAATCAACAACCTCGGTGTTGGCCGAAACGTTGAAGAAGTAGCACGCCTTGTTGAAGGTTACCAGCACGTTGCTAAAGTTGGGGAAGTTTGCCCTGCAGGTTGGCAGCCAGGTAGCGATACAATGAAGCCAGATCCAAAAGGGTCAAAAGAGTACTTCAACAAATTAAAATAATTGAATGACTCATAGCTTTTGCTTTAAGCTATTACCGAAGGCCACTGTTTTACAGTGGCCTTCTTATTTTTATCGTCTTATATCTACATTAGGTTAGAATAGAATCAATAAAAAGTTTGATCCTCAAACCATAAAAACGATTATAAAACTATGCTAGAAATTTTGGCCCAAATTAATGAACTCTTAGAAAGTCTCCAAGTCTTGGCCAAAACCCATATTCACTGGGCACCATTTATTATCTTTGGCCTTTTAATGCTTGCTGGCCTAAATCTTCCGATTTCGGAAGATTTAGTTATCTTTATTACTGCCATGGTTGCCTTACAAAACCCAATGTGGACTCCATGGCTTTACTTGGCCCTCTTTACTGGTGCAGTCACGAGTGATCTCACTGCATATTGGACGGGAAGACTTTTAGGTCCAAAACTCTTTTACTTTCCGATGTTCAAACGATTAGTGACAAAAGAAAAGCTTCACCGCATGGCAAGATTTTACAATAGATACGGAATACGCGTTTTAATTGTTGGCCGATTCATTCCTTTTGGTGTGCGCAATCTTATGTTCATCACGGCCGGTTTAGGAAAGAGTAATTTCTTTAAATTTCTTATGGCCGATCTTGCAGCTGCCTTTATATCTACAGGAACCTACTTTTTCCTTTTCTACACATATGGCGAGGCCATGCTGAGCTTTATCCAGCGATTTAATGTCGTTCTCTTTAGTGCATTCATTGTTTTTGCTTCAGTTTACTTGTATCGTCGCAAGCAAAGAAAAAAGCATATGCCGGCCGGAAAAACACAACACTCGATAGATGAGCTGCGCAAACTTGAAGAAAGTCTCAAAAAGAGAGATTAAGTCCCAAAATGACATTTTAACGACAGATAGACTCAAAGCATTACTTGTAAATACTTCACAATGGGCTTCAAACCGTTGGCATATGAACTCTACTACGCCATAAAAAGCACACTTAGAGACTCTTGAGAGGGGCCAAAATGAACCAACTCAATCTTAAGTTTCTCTTTTGAAATGATAAAAACTTTAGCGTGCAATTTTGGGGTGGGATAATTGGCGATGAAAGAGAGTATAAGCGAAAATAAATCCTCAGAAACGAATAGAGAAAAAATTATCTCTCTCTCTGAGTGGGCCAATAGAAAAAACCACCTCGATGAAGAAAAAGGGCAGGCCAATTATTTCAATGTTCTAAATTTTCATGAACTTATTAACGAATCAAAAGAATTAATTAACGAAATTGAAACTAAAAAACACTATTGTCAAAAAATGGCCATACGCGCTCGCCTCTTAATAAACGAGTTCAGTGCTAGAGTTGGGATGGAGTCTCGAGAGTTGTCTGAGCTAATGACCAAAATGGCGAAAGAAATTGACGAAAGAATGATGAAACTTAGACAAAAAGATCAACTAGAAAATAAAGGAAAAAAAAACTAAACATTTTTTCAAAACAATTTATCACAGACTTTCTAAGCTTTGATACGAGTGAAGAACCTTCTGACGTAAAATAGAAATTTTTTGATCTGCGGGATAACCTAAAAGATCAGCAAGGTGGCGAATGAGATGAACATTCTCAGAACCGCGAACATTTCC
Source organism: Bacteriovoracaceae bacterium (assembly GCA_007116425.1). Classification (GTDB taxonomy): domain Bacteria; phylum Bdellovibrionota; class Bacteriovoracia; order Bacteriovoracales; family Bacteriovoracaceae; genus SKIL01. The sequence goes on from SKIL01000314.1 coordinate 6,139, forward strand.
TTCAAATAGGCCGAGTAAATAGACTACGTTCTTAGCAAAAACTTCTACATATTTAGCAATCAGTTCTTGCGTATTATCTGGTAATGAAACGAACTGGCAGCCGATAAAAGATGTAAAGATCATATCGACCTGTGATTGGGCCTCAAAACTTCTCACGATACGACACTTCAAACGAATAGGTATTCGATCTAAATCTTCCTTTCGAATCGCCATCAAACGCTCTCTTGTCATCCCGCTAAATTGTGGAGTCTGGACAATGGCGAGCATCAGTGGCATTAAGTTAATTTCAGGCAGATGAGGTAACTGCTCAATCAGTACCCCACCTTCCGAAATGTTTAATGACTTTGCTTTGAGAACATGGAAATCGTCTTCATAAAGCACATCTGAAAACAAAGGCGCCCGCAAATACTGACGCCGAAATGTTTCAGGTAATTTTTCAGAATTACTCATGCAGTAGTAGACCCTATAATAATTTTGATGCTGCCTCAGAAAGTGCTGATCGCTCACCCACTCGCAATGTTGTATGCGCAATAATTGGTTCTGTTTTTAAACGCTCTACACAATAGGCCAGTCCATTATTTACTTCATCTAAATAAGGGCTATCAATCTGATGGCAATCTCCGGTTAAAACAATTTTAGTTCCCTCTCCAGCACGAGTAATAATAGTTTTAACCTCATGTGGAGAAAGATTTTGAGACTCATCGACAATCAGGTACTGTCCAGGAATCGAACGCCCTCTAATATAAGTTAAGGGCTCAACATGAAGAAGTCCGTGATTAATCAGCTCCTCATAAGAGGCCGTACTATCGGCTCGATACTGTCCGAATAAAAAGTCCATATTGTCAAAAATTGGTTGCATCCACGGAGCAAGTTTCTCGTTAACATCTCCAGGTAAAAATCCAAGGTCCTTTCCCATTGGTTGTATTGGCCTTGAAACCAGTAGTCGAGAATACTTCTCGTGAGTAATCGTTTTTTCCAGTCCAGCAGCAATGGCCATTAACGTTTTCCCTGTCCCAGCTCGACCAACCAGAGAAACTAAATTGATTTCATCATTTAAAAGAGCGTCCAGAGCAAATTGTTGCTCCATATTTTTCGGATAAATCCCCCAAACACCCTCTCTCATTGGAATTAATGGGACTATTCCCTTTTTAGCGAGGCTATAGCGCCCAAGTCCTCTTCTTCGGTCATTGTTTTTTTCTTGAATAATAAGATACTCATTAGGATAAATTCCGAGTTCTTGTGCATTATCAAGGGCAAGAAATCTCTCTTTTTCAAAAGCCGTCAACTCTTCGGGTGAAACCTTAAGCTCTCTTTGACCCGTATAAAGCTCATCAACACTGACATCTTTCTTTCCATAGTCCTCAGCAGGAATTTTCAAGACATCGGCCTTAAGGCGTAGATTTATATCTTTCGTTACCAGAAGAACTTTGCGCCCTTCCTCTTTTAAACTTAGAGCTGTCGCTAAAATTTTATTATCTGCTAATGAAAGATCGAATATATCACTTCCATTTTGTAACTTTCGATCAATGCTAATTAATAGCCTTCCACCACCATCAAGCTTTACTCCATCATTAAGGCTACCTCGCTTCCTTAACTCATCTACTAAACGGGAAAAGTGTCTGGCATTTCGACCGTTTTCATTTTGATCTTTTTTGAAGCGATCGACTTCTTCAACAACAATCAAAGGAACTAAAACGTCATTTTTGCCAAATCTAAAAATCGCGGTGGGGTCAAATAAAATGACATTTGTATCGATGACAAATACTTTGTCCAAAAGAAACCTCCTAGCGCTGCCGTGCGGCGAGACAGACCCCAATCATTCGAAGTCCTAGCTAAATTCTAAAGAAATGAGATGTAAAAGAAAACAAAAAATCTCAAAAGACAATATTTCAAAGCTTTTGCTAAGGTTGCCGAAATCGAATTCTCTGACCTCTCATTGTCTCATACTCTAAGCGCATCCACTGACTAGAGACTGAAGAATGTCTTAAGCGCGCCTGAACCATGACCCCGGCCCAAGTAAAAGAGCAATGATAAAAGCAACCTAGGCGATGACGACCTGAGGGAGCACTACTTGTCAACTGCGAAGTTAGTCGTTGCGTCGACCAACTTGAACCATTCTGATACCAATGAAACTCCTGGCTTGAGCTATTTCTGACATGCCCGGCCCAAATAAACTCGTCAGCTCTAAAAAAATCAGCTCTTGACCTATTATTTGCATGAAAGGCCGAATCACTAGTTTTAAAGTGTGAGCCCCTAACGACTGAGTTTGCTTGATTGGCCTCAGAAAACATAAAAGCGAATCCATTCTCAGAATCAAAATAAGGGTTATTAAGTTGAGGATCATTTAATTTCATCCAAGCACTAAATGTCATATCAGAAATGCGACTTAAGAGCTGAGGAGATACACTCTCACGAGTTTGAATATACCCACTAGATAAATCAACACCTTTCCCATATTCGGTATTTTTAAGAGTTGGATTGTTTACACTTTCCCATTCAAAATTATTGGTCATATCTGAAATTTGAATCGCGCCTCCACTACCTGCGCTAAACCTTAAAACATATTTATAGTCTCTCCAAACCTGTTCAGGATTTAAGTACTCTTGTCCAAGCCCAGACGTTCTCAGTAGAAATGAAAACTTTTCCCCACGGGGAATCCGTGGGAGTTTAACCCAAATAAGTCCATTCGCTCTGCCTTGGGCAATAGAAAAATCTTCAATATCATAAAATAATGGATCCCCTTCTAGACTAGAAAACCATAAATTACTGACACCACCAGAGGCAAGACTTCCGATCAGCTGATTATCATTTAAAACTATAGGGAGAGGAAATCTACGCAATTCCCCCGTTAAGAAAGAAGTATCTAACTCAATGACGATACTATCAGCAGGTAATTCTGGACTATTAGAATTACCGGTGCTTTCACTCGGGCCAGTCACACCAGATGAAGATGTTTCACTTCCTCCACTAGAGCTTGAGCTGGAACCAGAACCAGAGCTAGAACTAGAACTAGAACTAGAACTAGAACTAGAACT
>SKIL01000114.1 GCA_007116425.1 Bacteriovoracaceae bacterium
AACAAAGTAATGTTGATGGGAAGATTAGGACAGGATCCAGAGCTTCGTTACACACCAAACGGTGCGGCCGTGGCGAATTTTTCTTTGGCCACATCTGAGCAGTGGACAGACAAGACAGGACAAAAGCAGGAGAGAACTGAGTGGCATAGAGTTGTTGTTTGGGGAAAGCTTGCAGAGCTTTGCAATCAATACTTATCAAAGGGACGCCAAGCATTTGTTGAGGGTTCACTCCAAACGAGAGCGTGGGATGCAAAAGACGGTGGAAAGAGATATACAACAGAAATCATCGCTCGCAATATCCAGTTTATCGGCGGTCAGGCCAGTACGGATAGATCTGAGCAGTATAATCAATCAAGTAACCAGCAAGACGGCCCGTCTTACGATCAAATGAATCAAGATTATGAAGTATCGACTGATTCAAATTTTACTGCCGATGATATTCCGTTTTAATTGAGTACTATTGACAAAAGGTCATAAGCCTTTAGAAGTTCGAAGGGGAGATTTTATCTCCCCTTTTTTTGGCATTAAGCAAACAAAACCTCAATTTTTTGTAAAGCGTGCACTCAAAAATCTTAATTTAAATCTATCGTAAATACAGTAGTTTATCACTTCTTTTGAAATTGTTTTATTAAGGTTTTCAGTGCTCACTACCGAAATGTTATTATGTGTCCTTTGGCGACCTTTAATGCTGAATAGTGGTTTTGGAGCTAAGTTTTTATGGTTAAATTATCCGACCGAGCGAGTTTTTTTTCTATTGGCTTTGATCTGGTGGCCATGGATCGAGCGATTACATATGATCTGTATATCAACTCTTCAGCTTTAGAAAATCGAGAAAAATTTGTAAAAATTTTCCCCGTAGGTGAAACTCCAACGATTGAAGATATTAGTGAGTTTAAGAAAAAATATCATCAGCTCTACGTTTTAGAATCTCAGAGGGATGTCTACCTAAAAAGTCTTGTGAACTGTGACCGAGCAGATGATGTAAAAAAAACAGAGGTCATAAAAGACTCAGCAATTGTTTATTTGAGTAAACTCTTTGATGAAACCAAAGAGTTTAATACAGAGTTGTTGGGTGAAACAATCGATGGCTGTCGTGAATCTGTTGAGTCTATGATTCATGTTATTAAAGATTACGATGTTTCAAAAGTTCAAAGCTTGATTGGTGATTTGAGTTATCACGATTTTTATACCTATGATCACTCCATTAACGTGGCCATGTATAGCATATCTATTTTTAAAGAGCTAAAGCCAAAGGCCCAGCAGCATGAACTTGTGATGGCCGGACTCGGTGGACTTCTTCACGATTTAGGAAAAATCAAAATCCCTACTCGAATTATTAATAATCCTGGCAAATTATCAGATGAAGATTTTGGGGAAATTAAAAAACACCCTAATTACGGACTAGAGCTTATGTCTGAGCAAGAGCAGGAGTATGATTTACCTGGAATTGATTTAAAAGTGATTAAACGAATTATTCATGAGCACCACGAAAACTATAATGGTACTGGCTATCCAAACGGACTAAAAGGACAAGATATTCATATTCTAGCAAGAGTTGTGGCGATCGCTGACTTTTTTGATGCCCTGACAACTAAACGTTCTTACCACGAAGTTTTATCAACTGAAGATGCATTAGAGATTATGAGTAAATCAGTGGGTAAGAAGATTGATCCTAAAATTTTTGAGATATTCACACAGGGTGTGAAGGGACTTGTGTTAAAAGGCAAGTCTTACCGTGCTCTTCCTGATGACTTTGATCCATGCCAGCCTCAAAACGTTCTTCCCTTTCAAAAAATTGAAAGTGAGAAGAAGGCCGAAGATATTTTTAAAGATAATAAACAAAACTCATTCGGAAAAGTTAAGGGTGATTTCAGCATTAGCGACAAAGAGAATCCGAAGAAGAAGTCAGCCTAGTCTATATTTAGTGTTTCAATTAAGGTGTTCACCTGATCAACAGTATTGAAGATATGAAAAGAAAGTCGGATATTTCCTTGTCTGACTGAGACATCAACATTTCGATATTTCAGCTCTCTCTCTAGAGTTATTGGGTCTAACCCTTTGGCCTTAATCGCCACAATATTTCCCATATAGGAGTCCGGAGTCATGAGCTGGTATTTATCTTTTGGATAATGATCCAGAAAGTAATCCCTTAAAGTCGCATTATAGTTTTTTATATTTTCGAGACCAATTTCTAGCAGAAACTCTAGACTTGCCTCGAGACAACTCATTGTGAGCATATTAGAGGCTTGACCTCGATCGTATTTTCTGGCCCCGGGAAGAGTTTCTGTTGTGTAGTTTAGTAGATTGTAAACAACTTTTGAATTTGGAGAGACTATCCAGTTACCCGTGCGGTGGTGAATTTTTTTGAGGGCCTCATCCGAGAAGTAAGCAAAAGCATGTCCGTAAGGTCCAAGGAGCCATTTATAGCTTGAGCATGCTAAAACGTCGATAACCTCTAACTCCTCTGCTGTTATGTCCATACCACCAAGAGATTGAGTTGCATCAACAACAAACAGAATTTCTTTTTTCTTAAGCATGCGGCCAATATTGAGAATATCGACTTTCTTTCCCGTATCAAAGGTGACATGTGAAATATTAAAAACTTTTGTTTGAGGGTGAAGCTTCTTCTCTAACCATTCTGGTGAAGGAATAATCTCTTCTTCTAAACTCAAGAGGTCAAATTGAATAAGTCCGTTTTCTTGTGCTCTCATCCATGGAAGAATGTTTGAGGGATAGTCCTTATCAATAGCACAGACTCGATCTCCAGCTTTAAACTTAAGTCCATTTGCCACAATATTAATGATGTCAGAAGTTGAAGTGGAGTGGGTAATATTATTGGCCGAGGTATTGAGAAGCTGAGCAAGTTGTTGTCTTAGCCTTTCACTAATTCCCATCCATTTATTGTATTCATAAAATGAAGGATCTAGCTCTTTTTGAAGTGCACGAGAAACTTTTTGTTTGGCGCTGTAAGGGCTTGGCCCAAAGTATGCCGTGTTGAAGTATATCGTATCTAGGTGGTGGAACTCTTGACGAATATACTCTCTGGATTGAACAGAGAGTATTTTATCAGGAGAAACTTTATTTTTTGAATGAAAGGTTGTTTCTGAACTGGTCATAAAAAACGACTTATTCAGAAACCTCTGTGCCCGCTTCGTCTTGAACCTGCTCATCTACAGGAAGTGCCGAGTCCATCGGAATAGTATCATCAAAGTTGAGTGGACGGCTTATCGGAGCTTCATCATCTAGGATCGATCTTGTTGCCGTTGTCGTCTGAAGACGAGCTAGAAGCACAGAGTTACCTATAAACAAAATAGAGAGAACAACTGTAAGCTTTGAAAGTGGGTTACCTCTTGGCTTAATATTCATTGAATCAAGTCCACCTGCTCCGCCAGTTAAAAGGCCAGCTTCTGCACCTTTTCCAAACTGAAGGAGAACGAGAACGATAAGAAGTACCGAAACAACAGCATGAAATATCATCAAAGTTGTGATCATAAAAAATAATCCCTATAAAAATCAAAACAGTCCTAAGTAGTTACCTAATTAATCTTCAACTGGCAATCTTAGATTGAGGCTGCCGTGCGGCAAATTTTGTCAAAATCTTCGCGTTTAAGACTTGCCCCACCAACAAGTGCCCCATCAATATCTTTCATTGAAAGAATGTCTTTGGCATTATTGGCGTTTACGCTTCCACCATAAAGAATAGGAGTTTTATCTGCCAATTCCTTACTAAAGCCTAAAGATTGAATCTCTTGGCGAATAAAGGCGTGAACTTCTTGAGCTTGTTCGGCCGAAGCCACTTTTCCTGTTCCTATCGCCCATACTGGCTCGTATGCAAAAACTAAACCTGCATGCTTATGTTTCGCTACTTTGGTGGCCACATCGCTCAAAGCGTTTTTGAGCTGTTTGGTGATGACCTCAAAAGTCTCACCATTTTCTCGATCGGCCAGTTTTTCACCGATACAGAAAACGACCTGTAGAGAATAGTCCATTGCTGCATGAATTTTTGCTTGCAAAGATTTATCTGACTCATGAAAAATTTCTCTGCGCTCAGAGTGGCCGATGATGACAAAGTCGGCCCCGAGTTGGCAAAGAAGTTGAGGAGAGACTTCTCCTGTATAAGCACCACTTGTATACTGCGAGCAGTTTTGCGCGCCAGTTAAAATATGATGGGCCATTCCTTCTTTCTTGAGCAGTGGAAGTAGAGGGGCCTGAGGTGCGATCCCCTTAAAACAATCAATATCTTTAAAATCAGGAGCTAAGTGAGAGAGAAACTCATCCATTTCTTTTGGACCGTGATTCATTTTCCAATTACCGAGGATAATCTTTCTATCTCTGCAAAAATGGGTCTGCATACATACTCCTTTATATGCTTAAAATTAATTTGTACTTTCTAGTCCAAATCTAAGGGCCTGAACTCCGGGGAGACTTCCTTTTTCAATATACTCTAGAGAGGCTCCACCACCAGTTGATACATGGCTTACTTTGTCTGCCAGTCCGGCCTTCTTGATAGCACTGACAGAGTCGCCTCCACCTACTAATGTAAACGCTTCGGGGTCTCGAGAGGAAAGTTCAGCTAAAGCTCTGGCCATTCCAAACGTCCCTTTGGAGAAGGCCTCTTTTTCAAACATTCCCATCGGTCCATTCCAAAGAACAGTTTTGGCCCGAGTGATTTTTGAGCCATAGTCGGCCAAAGTATTTTCACCAATATCTAAGGCCATATGTCCTGGTTCGATGCTGATTTGGGAGTGCTGTTTTGGCGAAGGATCATCTAATGATGTGGCCACAATATGATCTTTTGGGAGAGAGATTTTATCTGCCCCTGCGGCCTTGAGAATGTTTTTTGCCAGATTCACATCTTCGGCCGGACACAAGCTGTCTCCAATTTCTATTCCTTTTGCAGCAAGGAAAGGATAGGCCATAGCTCCACCAATAATGAGTTGATCAATTTTTGGTAAGAGCGCTTCGATGATTTTGATTTTATCAGAGACCTTTGCACCACCGATGACTGCTACAAACGGCTTACTAGGCTTATGAAGAACCTTGTCTAACGCTTTTAGTTCTTTTTGCATTAAGAAGCCTGCAGCTGCTTTGTTTTTAAAAAATAAATTAATGGCATGGACTGAAGCATGTTTGCGATGGGCGGCACCAAAAGCGTCGTTAATATAAACATCACCATAACTTGCTAAGGTTTTCGCGAAGTCTGGATCATTATTTACTTCTTCATTGTGAAAGCGAAGATTCTCGAGCAAAACGATTTTGGTCGTACTTAACCCTAGAACTGTTTTGATGCCTCTATCGGTACAGGACTCTGTAAGGATCACATCTTTGCCAAGTTCTTTGGCCAGGTAGTCGGCGACCGGCTCTAAGCTCATGCTGTCGACTCGTTTCCCTTTCGGCCGGCCTAGGTGAGACATTAAAACCAATTTACTTGCACCCTGGTCGAGAATAAAGCGAATAGTATCTAAAGCAAGATCGATTCGAGTGGAATCAGAGATGACCATTTTTTTTCGGCCTTCTTTTAAAGGCACATTAAAGTCAAAGCGGGCAACAACCCGCTTGTCTTTGAGATCTAATTGGTCAAGATATTTTAAGGCCATTTAGAGACGCTCCCCGATATAACCAGCAAGGTCGATCACTCTGTTTGAAAAACCGGCCTCATTGTCGTACCAAGAGACTACTTTTACGAGGTCTTCTGTAATATTTGTGAGCTGCCCATCAACGCATGCGGACTCGCGCATTCCCATAAAGTCTTGGCTTACAAGATCGAGCTCAGTATAGGCCAAAATTCCTTTAAGCTGCCCCTCGCTGGCTTCCTTTAGACACTTATTTACTTCCTCTTTTGTCACATTCTTTTCTAGTTTGAGAGTGAGGTCTACCATTGAGACGTTTGGAGTTGGAACTCGGACAGCATAGCCATCGAGTTTTCCTTTTAGCTCAGGGTAGACTTGACCCACGGCCTTCGCCGCTCCGGTTGTTGTCGGAATCATGGATACGGCCGCAGCTCTTGCTCGCCTGAGATCTTTGTGAGCTCCGTCAAGGAGTTGTTGGTCTGAAGTGTAAGCGTGGACTGTTGTCATCATTCCTGAAACAACTCCAAAAGCTTCGTGTATTGGCTTTACTGTTGGCGCCAGGCAGTTCGTCGTACAGCTTGCATTTGAAATAACATGGTGTTTTTGAGGATCATAATTTTCATGATTAATTCCCATCACAAAAGTTCCATCCAAATCACTTCCAGGTGCACACATAATCACTTTTTTTACTGTTCCATGTAGATGCCTTGATAGCCCCGGCCCGTCTTTGAAAACACCGGTTGCATCGATAACAATTTCTACACCAAGGTCACCCCAAGGGATCTCAGAAGGATCTCTTTGAGAAAAGAAGCTTATTTTCTTTCCATCAATAATCATTGAGTCTTCAGTTGTTTCGATTTTATATGGAAATTTCCCATGGACTGAGTCGTATTGAGTAAGGTGAGCGTATGGTGCAATTTTTCCTGGATTATTGACGGCAACAATTTCGATATTGAGATCGTTGCGGTTAAAAGTTTCGCGAAGAATTGTTCTACCAATTCGGCCCATACCATTAATACCAACTTTAATTTTTGACATAACGAAGACTCCATTTTTATTTTATGAATAAGAATTGCTTAGGAATATGCCACAACTCAACTCTTATGGATAGAGTCTACGGCCTTGATAAAACAGGAAAATGCTTGCTTTTATTTTGTGCGCTGGGCGGCGCGTTGTAATCTTTCAGCAGGGGTCAATTTCATAATGTCCTGAGTTGGGATAAAGAGTCAGACATGCCTGTTTTGCGCTTTTTTTGATGAGCTCTTTAACAAAGAAGTGATGAATTTCATGACATTCTGGCTCATAAAGCATGAAGTGATAATAGGGAGCTGGATGACGTGGATGATCGAATTGATAAAAAGTGACACCGTGGATAAAGCTTTGACAGTCGAGTACGACTCGATCAGTCGGGATATTTCCCTTTATCTCAAATTTAAGCATATCGGAATGCTGTTCGTAGTGGGTGGCGATAATTTGAATTCGGTCATGGCCATGGGCGATATTCATCACAATGGCAAATAAGCAAAAATAAAGAGCGGCCCTGGCCATGGAAAGAGAGGGTATTATGTTTTTCATACCCGCTTATCGGTTAGTTTTCTGGGTAGATGAAAGGAATTATTTTTTAATTGCTTTGAAGGCGCGTGAAAAGTAGGTGAGAGTTTCTGTAGGTCTTTTGAAGTACTTCTAAAACATCGGTTTGCTTTAGTTCTGCAACCTTCTCAGCAATGAAAGGTAGGTAAAAAGGTGCGTTTTCTTTTCCGCGATAGGGAACAGGTGTTAAAAATGGAGCGTCTGTTTCAAGCAGAATATGAGATAGAGGAGCAATTTCCACGGCGCTTTGAACATCTTTCGCATTTTTAAAAGTGATTATTCCATTAAAGCCTAGAAATAAATCAAGATCGATGGCCAACTCGGCAAGTTCAATTTTTGAGGTAAAACTATGGATAACCGCTTTTTGCCGAATTTGTGTTTTGACGTTTTTTAAGATGGCCATAGTATCTTCTTCAGCATCGCGAGAGTGGATGACAAACGGAAGATCATTATCGGTTGCAAGTTGAATTTGTTCTTCAAACGCTTTTATTTGAATATTTCTTGGATTTTTATCGTAATAATAATCCAGACCAATCTCACCAATTGCTACGATGTTTGAGTTGGTGTCTTGCTTTAAGTTTTCTTTAATAATTTCTTTTACATGGTTATCCCAAAGCCCACTCTGGTGAGGGTGGATACCTTGAGTTCCCCAAATTTGAGAATGCTTTTGTGCTAAATCGAAAACGGTTTTTAGATTATTAGGTTCAACCGCAATCGTGATGATTTTTTCTATATTATAAGTTTTAACTTTCTCGAGTAGCTCATCTAGTTCATGAGACTTTAAGTAATCTAAGTGGCAATGGGTCTCCACAATTGGGTGAGTGAAGACCGGAATATCGCGCCTTGATGACTTCTTACTACTCATAAACTTTATTTTGCACGTTCAATCAGAGCATCAAAAATCGGCGCTAAGGCGTGAAGAGGGAAAACGCCTTCAACCTTTACACCATTGATGAGAATTGTAGGTGTTGACTGCACTCTAAACTTTTCTGAAGCTAGAACTAGCTCTACAACCTGATCTCTAGTTTGCTTTTGCTCAAGACAATCTAAAACGCCTTTTCTTTGAGCATAATTGCGAATCCAATCTAAAGAAAGAGTATCTTGATTGTCGAAAATGTCGTCGTGAACTTGAATAAAATCATCTCTAGATAAACACGCTGTAAGATAGGCCCCCTGGCAAGACAATTGGTTCATCGGCCTTTGCATAAAAGGGTTACAGTCATGATCGAGAGGATAGAAATAGTATTGGGCATTAATTTTGCCCGGATAGCGATCAATAATATCGTGAACAATATCAGCTTTTACTCGACAGGCCGGACATTGATAGTCAGAAAAAACAACAAGCTGGATAGGAGCATCTTCAAAGTTTTCTGTCGCCTGGGCCAGGATGAATGGTGATTCAATATCTGGATTTCCAAGTACTGGCATGCGATCATATTGTTCAACCATTTGTTGGGCAACCTCTGCTTTTTGTTGAAACTTTTCATTAACTGAAGCATAGGTTGTTCCAAAGGCAATAAGTACAATTAGAGAGTAAGATCCTGCTGTGACAAAATCAAAATTCCTGATGGTTGAATACTTCCAATAGCAAAAAAGTGCTGCCCATGAAGCAATATAAAATAATGTACACATTGGGCAGAGGGTTCCGAGGGCAATCAGTGAATAAAAGAAAAGTGCAAGGCAGCCAATACCATTGACGAGTAATAGATAAAAATTAAAGCCTTCAACTTTTTTCGCCCCAAAGAGGTAAGGAGTGAATAGAAAGAGGCCAGTGAAAATTCCAATCAAAGAGATGGGAACTCCGAGAATATTTGATGCACCTGAGAGTGTGGCCTTGTCACATGTGAAAAAGGAACTAATATTGCAAAGAGCACTTGAACCACTCAAATCAGTCGGAAAGTGAACTTGAAAGTAGTGATTTGTCAG
>SKIL01000344.1 GCA_007116425.1 Bacteriovoracaceae bacterium
ATAATGCGGCCATAACGATTTTTCATCATATTGAGGACGGCCTTTTGAGACATTAAAAATGATCCCGTTAAATTGACATCTAAAACTTTTTGCCAATCCTCAAAGCTCATTGAGGCCGTCAACTGATCACGACGAATACCTGAGTTATTAACCAAGATGTCGATATTTAAACCTCTTCCCTCTATGTCCTGAAAAAAAGACTCAACATCTGTTTTACTTGAAACATCTACCTTTACGACTTCAAGCCGCTCTGCAAGCGATGCATCTTTTTGCGAAATTTCGCTCTTAAATTTTTCTGCAGCTTCACTATTTCCACCATAAATAGCAATGACATGAGCACCCGCTTTTAAAAAGGCCTCACTCAGAGCTCGACCAATGCCTCGTGTTCCACCAGTGATCACGGCCGTCTGGTTACTATAATTAAATGCTAGGTTGTTCACAGCTCTCTCCTTTAAAAATAGATCCGGACTCTTTTTCGAGGCCACTTAAATATGTATCGACCTCATGAGACTGAATAACACCATAATTAGCAGTACCCAACCATCCAGACATTATAATTCCAACACTTCCGGCATGATATAGCCCTGAGACTTGTTCTTGCATTTTCATACTCACGTCAAGTCCCTCAAACTTAGTACCAAAACTGGCACCATGACGATGGTGAGTATACTTCTCAACAGTAAGCGGAGTCGCACAGTCGACGTAATCGATGATATCTTTTACGCCAGGAATAAGCTTTTCAATGCAATCTAAGGCCCGTTGAGTTACATACTCTTTTTTTGCAGCGTATTCTTCAGGTGATAAATTAGACCAATCTTCATATCTTGCGTTAGATGATGAAACGATTGTGTAACGCTCAACATCTGACTGTGGCCGATTGTCTGGATAATAAACAGAGAAAGTCTGAGAGCCAATCTTATCAGAAAGCAAGTTATCGGTACTAAACTCAGGATCTTCCGAGTAAAATATCAGATCTCCAACAAAAGGAATTTTTTCACCCTTTTTAATTCCCATATAAACCTGACATGAACTTGTGTTTAGTCGAACTTTTTTAAATTTTTCTAAGTATTCCGAGGAAAAATGCTCTTCGCCTACCATTTTTTCAACAGTATTTACTAGGTTCGCATTTGAAACGACACTAGAGCAAGAAACCACCTCTCCATCAATCTCAACACCACAAACTCGAGAATTCTCAACAACGATCTTATCAATCTTGGTATGCAGTTTAATATCTACACCATTGGACAGCATTTCTTCTTTCATCAGACCAATTAATTCGTCTGTACCGCCCTTATAGATATAAACACCTTTAGACATAAAATTTGAAAAAACAATTCCATAAGTGATGGCCGGGTCCTCTAAAGTTGATCCGTTTGCATAGACAATTGGTTCTAAAAGAAAACGAGTTACATCATTTCGACCGGGAAAAAACTTTTCGAACAGCTCCCCATTCGTCATATCACTTGCATCGTAAAAATTCATCGACGCAAGCTCATCAAAAAAGCCATGGACCTTTTCAGGGGAGAGCTCAAACTTCTCAATTAAGATTCGAGTAAAGTCTTCTTTTGTAAAGTCACTTGAAACCTCGTATTGAGGATTAATAAACCTGACTTGCTCAAGTTTTTCGATCTTGCCTGCAATCTCTTTTGTCCAATACTTGCGACAGGTCTTTACCATGCCATAAGGAAAACCATGGAGTGAAACATCAAATATATGATCGCCTTGGCGCCGTTTAAACCATGTCGCGAGACCGCCGAGTTTATTATGAGCTTCCAAAAGAAGAACTTTTCGGCCATTTTTTGCGAGTTTGTTCGCGGCCGTCATACCTCCAAGACCACTTCCGATCACGATAACATCATATGGCCCTTGAACTTTATCGCGTTTTTTATACAGCATAAACTCTCTCCAAATTCACATCTATTTTTTAAGACGACTAAGATTAACCTTATAGATGGCCTGTCCTAAGAACTTTTCACCAATTTTATCTTCAATCAAAGCATTAAATACCAAGTCATTATGGTTATTTAAACTAAGCCCACCAGAAAATCCAGGGAATCCTTCTCTGTAGAGAATTCGTGCCGTTTCTCGATCCGATTGGACTAAACTACCCTCTGACAATAACTCAACCCAACCAATACCTTGGTCATTCAATTTCTGGATAGACGCTGCAAAAATCGTGCGATTGCCCTCGAAATTCAACGCTCTCAATGCGACTGTTCCACTATCATTTACGACCGGGGCAAAGTATTCAATTTGTTTAAAGTCTCTTCCTTCAGCACCAAGCATATTTAAAGAATTGGAATCATTATCCCAATGATAGATTGCTCTGTAACGCTCTCCGGTGGGATGCATTTTATGCGCAACAAAAACGATATCACCATTGCGAGCAAGACCTACAGAGTTATCAAAGTCCAAAAATGAAGAGCTTGAATCAGTATCTCGATCAACTGCTATGACACGCTTATCACCTGTTACTATATTCAAAAGCCAGATTTGATCAGGAAGAGAGGCAGAGTAATCATTTCTCTCACCAAGTTTTACCTTGATCGCCAAATAATCTCCCGAAACTTGATGTGTAAAAAGATATGAAGGCCCTTCACCTTCAATAAGCCATTCAAAGGCACTTCCACTAGAATCGACACTTATCACTTCACGAAAATTGCTCCAGTTTAAGCGCCTAAAAAAAAGGTTATCAGAATCAGATAAGCGAATAAAGCTCATGGCATCGGTACGGGGAAAATCTCCAGGCAATACTCGAGTTTCAAGCCGATGAGAGCTTCCACGATAAATAAAAACGCCATCGATTAAACCAATATCGTGCTGAGAGAATGCAAGATCTCCGTGATTATTTAAATCAACCTGTGAAAGAGCACGCCCCTGCTCAGCCCTATAGACAATCTTCCCTTCTCCACGATTTGGCCTAAACCAAATGCCAGCTTTTCCACCAGAAATTGAATTGGACATAATCGCCACATCTGCACGATCATTAATTACAGGGGTTGCATTCGAGATAAAACTTCCACTTGGAATTTGATAACCATCGGTCAAGTTTGCTCGAAGTAATAATGAAAAATCATCATACCCAAATTTTGGTCCTCCAGATATCGAGGCCACAGAAATCCCAAAAAATAAGAATAATGAAGAAATCAGACAGTACAGACTTACTCGTGGCACAATGCCTCCCAGATGATAATAACCATAGGCGCTCTATTCTAAAGATCAAAACACAAAAGGGCTATGGCCAAATGGGGTTCTGTAGCGGTTTAATGCTCACTTGTGGGTATAATAAGGCGCTGCTTAATTCTAACCAACTGCAACATTACTCCTGATATTCCCAACGACAATAAAATGGCAACACTTGCAGACACAGCAGGGTTATCCACACCAAAACCTAGATGTAAGAAGAAATGTCCAAACACTCCAACAAGCGCACCAGTCACAGGAATATAAAGAGGGATATCACCCTTATAAAGTACTCCAATCAGGATAGGCACCAACAGTGCTGCAGCAAGTCCATAAACTCCTTTCTGAGCAAATAGCCCTACGAGAGCAGGCGGGTTCCATGCAAGTGCAAAAGCTAAAAGCCCAAGTCCTACTAACACAAAGCGTGAAAGCATTAAGGCCCTACGATGTGCCTGAAGATCATTGCCTTTGTAAGGCAAATAAATATCATTAACCACCATGGCCGACAAAGAAACCAAAATACCATCAAGCGAACTCATTCCAGCTGCGAGCATAGTCAATGTAATAAAAATCAAAATGTATGGGCCAAAGGTCCCCGTAGAAAACTCCGTTGCAACATAAACACTAACAACTGCGTCTTGATTAGCAAGATCAAGGCCTGCCAATTGAGCAAAGAAGCCAGTAAAAAGAATCAAACCAAAACAAAATCCAACGGCGATTGTCGTCCACAAAAACTTAGAGACATCTTTGTCATTTTTTATATAGAGAATTTTTGAAAGAATATGAGGCTGAAGCATAAGAGCAAACGTAATAATAAAGCCACTCGCAAAAACTGAGAAAAAGTCATAATAAAGATTACTCTCAGGGTTAAACATGCTCATAAAAGACGGTGAAATAGAAGATAAATAATTGATCGACTCACCAATACCTTCAGGTGAATACTTACCAACACCATGGAAAAATAAAAAGAGTGCAATCCCCAACATCATAACGGCCTGAAAACTATTAGTGTAAGCATGAGCATAGGTTCCACCCATCAGGATGTATGAAAAAACAAACAAAAGAACAATAATAAGCCCGACTTGTTGTGAAATTGGAAAAAGGGCCGTCATAAGTAGCGAGCATCCAACCAGGATTAATACCACAAAAGTTATACTTAAAAGGTTAATTCCGGCAAAGAAAAGAGCGAAACCGCGAGAACCATAGCGATGAAAGATCCAATCTGGAATCGTAAGCGCCCCCTTAACTTCACCAATTTGTCGAAAGCCTTTTGTTAAACAAAGGAAGGCAACTAATGTTCCCAAAGGAGCTGCGACACCATAGTGAAGGTATGCAGAAAGACCATGAACATAAACAAATCCGGGATTAATAACAAACGTAGCAGTTGAGGCAATAGACGCGGCCATAGTGAGCCCTATCAAAACAGGACTCATATCCTTATTTCCGATAGAAAAACCTTTCAAATCTTTTGTTTTTTTCATTCCCCAGTATGCAAGAGCGAAAGTCAAACCAACGTAAAGTAAAACCATAATGTACTTAAAAGAAAGTTGGAGAAATTCACTACTCATAAAGAAACCTCTTGCTCAATATTATTTTTAAACGAGTTGGCGTTCAAACCTGAGCAATACTCTTCCGCCATTTTTTTCAGCTTCAAACGATTAATTTTTCCGTTTGGTAGCAGTGGGAAACTGTCAACTTTCACAACATAATGCGGATGTTTATAACGGCTTAAAATAGGATTTAAGAACTCACGTAACTGATCAACCGTAATCTCATGACCACTGCCTCGATAAAAGCACAGACCGACTTCATGCCATTTAGCGTCGGAAACAGGGACCACAATAACTTCATCAATGGATTCATGCAGACGAATTTTTCTTTCAACCTCAGCAGGGTAAACGTTTTCTCCCCCACTGATGTACATTTCTTTTTTCCGTCCCACAATATAGTAAAAGCCCTCATTATCAAAACGTGCCAAATCTCCGGTTCGAAAATAAGATAATTCACGTGCCTTATCCCAATAAAGCGACTCTCTAAACTGATCATCCTCATCATAATAACTCGAGCAGACATGTTCTCCACCAATCACCAGTTCCCCAACAGTTTCTGGAATTGTAATAAGTTCATCATTGTCATCTAACAATAAGACTTTACTATGAGGCATAGGACGGCCAATTGATCCGACCTTATCTAATGCGTCTTTATCACCCAATAAAAAACAATTCGGCCCTACTTCAGTCAATCCAAAGCCCTGAATAAAGGCCACGCCCTTGTCTTGAAATGTAGATATCAATTCCTCGGGACAATAAGCACCTCCACTGACAAAAAAACGAATACTCTCAAAAGACTCGGCGACGGCCATGGGGTGCTCACTTAGCATTTGAAACATGGTCGGGACGCCGAAATATACTGTAATTCTCTCTCTTTCGAAAGTTTGATACACATTGTCCACATCAAACTTTTCGGCCAAAACAACTTTGCCGCCAATCGAGAGCAGAGGGAGGCACAATACATTATACCCACCAGTATGAAAGAATGGCGTTTCTACAATTGTGGCATCATCACTTCTAAGACCCCATCCTTTTATAGTTTCTTCCTGATTTACACTTAACATTTTCCAATTTAATAAAACACCTTTTGGTCTCCCAGTTGATCCGGAAGTAAAGAGCATAAGGACATCTGTATCATCGCTGATAGAAAAGTCTGTCGAAAGTTTATTTGGTAAATTATTAAATTGCTGAAAATTTATATCTGTCATGCACATTTGCTCACAGCTAAGCACAATTTCATGATCTACAAAACAATCCGAGAAAAAGAGAAAGGAAGGATCAACACGATCTACTATTTCTTGCAACTCACCGACAGAAAGACGAAAGTTGAGTGGAACAAAAATAGCTCCAAGTCGAGAACAAGCGAGAAGAAGTTCAATATGCTCAATTTGATTATAAGCTAATAAGCATATGCGATCACCTGTTTTTATGTTTTTTGACTCAAGAAAAGATATCCACCTTAAAACTCTCTCCCCAAGTTTTTTATAAATCACTCTTTTTTGAGTTAACTGATCGACAATGGCCTCTCTATCAAGAAGAGAAACTGATAACTCTGATGAATGATTGCTTCCCTCCAAATCCAATACAACTAAAGACAAAAGCTTTTTTACCCAATCGTTATTCTTACTCATAAAAATTCCTCGACCTTTTTTTGATGACCATTTGTGATGCTATTGAGGAAGGGAATAACCTCATCTGTGACAATCTGTGGATATTCTAATAAGCAGGCATGTCCACCATTTACATTTTTTAAAAGAGATTTTTTTCCTATACAAAGACGAGCTTCGTGCATTTTTTGATGCTCATTCAAAGGAGTCAGCACATCCTCGTCGCCAACGATAAAGCATATGGGTGTATTGATTTTGCGTAAATCAACACTAGATTTCATTGCACCTAAGATAAGAGCATGAGATCGAGCTTGATACTCTTTTGATTTAACCAAATCTTTATCCTGATCTTTTGCAATCTTTCGGTAGGAATCAATAAGAGCAGACTGACTATTTATAAAAGACTCTCCCCAAATCCAAGGAAGGGCAACTTCAAACCTTAAACTGTTCCCACCGACTTCATTGGCCATCAGCCAACTCTGTAGCTTATGAAATAAAGGTTTTGAAACATTGTTATATGTTGAACAGCAGACCAAGGCCAAGAGTCCATGTACATGTTCTTCGTACATTTCAGCAAATTTTAGACCGACCCTTGCTCCATTGGAAATACCAACCAAGAAAAAGGGTGACGATTCTTTATCAAGACCTAGCCCAATGGTATCCAAAAAATATTTTAAATAATGAGAATGTTGATCTAGGCCAATCGCCCCATCGGAGTCAAGGGTGAAGTCTGTTTTGCCATGACCAGGGCCATCGTATATAGCAATATTAAAATGTGGATGTAGTGTCGGTATAATAGCATCCCAACTCTCTTTGCTCGCTAAAAGACCATTCAATAAAACGACCCATGAGCGACCATTTCGCGCATGAGAAGTATGAGAGACTGTTTTAAAGCTTGCCATATCTCCGCTTAATTTTGAGTCAGTCAAAATTAAGCGGTAAGAATCTTTTCTAAAACAAGCGGAGTCTTCCATCATTCTATTATCTCGCTATACATCCACATAAATTGAGGATCAACTCTTAAAGAGTCAGTCCGCCATCAACATTCAAACATGTTCCAGTTATAAACTGGGCCTGATCACTGGCCAAGAAAGCGTAAGCACTAGCGATTTCTTCAGGTTTACCAATTCTTCTAAGAGGTGACTTCTCCTCCATCATTGAAAGCACTTTTTCAGGCATTTTTTGAACCATGGCAGTTCCAATAAAACCTGGGGCGACAGCGTTTACACGGATATTGTCTTTACCAAGTTCTCTTGCCATTGTTTTTGTCATCCCAATAACACCGGCCTTAGTCGCAACGTAATTGCTCTGACCGAAGTTTCCATAATGGGCCACAACAGAGGCCGCATTGAGAATTGAACCTCCTCGCCCTTGCTCTTTCATTTTTTTAGCTGCCAGTTGTCCAAGTTTAAATACGGCCGTAAGGTTAACAGCTATCACTTGGTCCCATTGCTCATCAGTCATTTTTAAAAGTGAAGCATCTCTAGTAATACCAGCATTATTGATTAAGCAATCAATCCCACCTTCTGCATTCATGGCACTTTCTATTCGCTTAAGATCATCAGCACGGGTCACGTCGGCCTGAATATATTCCATTCGCTCAGTAAAATGGTGTGCAAGCTCTGACTCTTCAAGTGAAGGCATATCAATTAAAACCAGCTTAGCACCTATAGCATAAAACATTTCAGCTGTAGCACGACCAATTCCGCTTGCCGCTCCTGTAATAAAAACTCGCTTACTCTCTAATCCCATTTTTGCTTCAAAATTAGACATCTTCATCTCCTCTATAAAAATTAAACTTCAAACTTATCTAAACAACTTTGATCAAAACAATGATGATTCCAAATTAGGCCCATAGCTGACCATGTGTAGCCAATCCCTGCACTGGCCAAAACAACACCATCACCCGCTTTTAAAAGACCTCGCCTCTCAGCGAGACCAAGAGACAAGACCTGGTCTGGCGCTCCAAAATGTCCATAGTGATCCAGGTAAATTGACTGTTCAGGCGAAAGTTCCATTCGCTCTACAATCGCATCGTGGGCAGACTTTTTCATATGTAAAAGCGCTAGATAATCA
This sequence comes from Bacteriovoracaceae bacterium, assembly GCA_007116425.1. Lineage (GTDB taxonomy): Bacteria > Bdellovibrionota > Bacteriovoracia > Bacteriovoracales > Bacteriovoracaceae > SKIL01. Next base: position 8,417 of record SKIL01000344.1, read on the forward strand.
ATAGGTCGATCAAAAGAAGCGACCGAGGCATCTTTAATGACTTTGACAAAATTCTTAAGGGACTTTTCTTCAAGCCTCTCTCGCATTCCGACAATGTCTGGAACACTTAAATAAGTTTGCTCAGGACGCAGCCCATCTCTTGCGGGATTAACGGTTCCTCCCCCATCAATAATGACATCCTTACTAAAAGCACCATCTGTTATAATACTAGCGCTCTGAAGAACGTTATCAGAGTTTGACAGTTCATTAATGTCGGACTTTGTGACGAGCATGGCCGACCCACCATCACTCAAATTATAAAGAAAACGAGAATTAGGATCTTTATAGTTAACTAAATCACCTGTTTTATGTCCTCCACATAAGAGCACATTATTAATATTTGGGTTACTTTGCATCATATCTTTAGCGACTTTTAGCCCTACGACATTAGATGAGCAACGAGCAGCGATGTCGAAGGCCCAAGCATTCTTCAGATTCAGGGCCTGCTGTACAAAAATCCCGGCCGACCAAACCGGATGATCCTTATACTCAGAACCAGTCCAAATAATGAGGTCAATAGTACTTGGGTCAACGTCTTTGAGAGCTTTCTTAGCAGCTTCCAC